>JBFLKR010000244.1:0-10679 GCA_040883295.1 Acidimicrobiia bacterium | reverse complement strand
GCCATGTCGAACCGGGTGGCGTCGGCGATCGAGGGGCGGTTCGTCCACGGGTTCACCTGGTCGCACCACGCGGTGGGCGCAGCGGTGGGATCGACGGTGCTACGGCGACTCCGGCAGGATAACCTCGTCGAGGCCGCGGCGGCCCGGGGAGCACGGTTGCTCGAGGCGCTGACCGCGAGTCTCGACGACCACCCACACGTCGGGGACGTGCGCGGCGTCGGACTCCTGGTGGCGGTGGAATTGGTGGCCGACCGGGCGACGAAGCGGCCGTTCCCGCGATCGGACCGGGTGGCCGAGCAGGCCACGGCGGCGGCGAAGCACCACGGCCTGCTGGTGTACCCCTCGGCAGGCTGCGCCGATGGGGTGAACGGCGACCTGCTGTTGCTCGGACCGCCGTTGGTGATCGACGACGCAGAGGTCGACCTGGTCGTCTCGAGGCTCACGGAAGCGCTGGTCGGGTTCTGAACACGCCGATCCCCACAGGGTCGTCAGGTGCTCATCGTCGTGGTCGCCGCCATGTGCCCGGTGGCGGATGTGATGGACCTCGAGGCGGTGGCGGCTCACGCAGCCGTCGATCGTGCATCGGTGGTGGTCACGGTGAGGGATCCGCCGCCGCTGGCGGGGTGACACGGACTGACGAGTCTCACCCGACCCGTCGCCGGCCTCCACTGCGCCACCGCAGACGGCATGCTCCAGATCGGCCCGGGTCGCCGGGACGCCATCCACCTCGACCGAGCCCTCGGCGTTGTGGTGGACCACCGCGACCGCCGATCGGGTGCCGCCCTCGCACAGCGAGGTGAGGGCGTCGACCCGCAACTCCGATCGCGTGGGACGGTCGGGGCCGGGGATGCCGTCGCACAGCCGGTCGACTTGGCGGCGAGCAGGGTCAGCTTGCGTGCGGCCAGTCGGCTCTCAGCCGCCTGGATCCCGGCCAGCTCCGTCTCAAGGCGATCCAGCGTCTCCATGCATCCATCCTCACAGGAGGATGCGACAGAAGACGAAGCATGACGATCAGCCCACCACCTCGAGCACCAGCCAGCCCGTGTAGACGACGAAGACCCCCACCAGCCCGACACCCTCCCCTCGGGTGATCCGGCCCTCCCGTCGAAACCCGAACCCCATCGCGAACAACAGGACGGTCACGGCGGCCATCACCGCCAGATCCCGCGGGAGCGAGGTGGGGGCGCCGTCGATCGGGCTCACGACGCCGGCGGTGCCGAGCACGGCAAGCGTGTTGAAGAGGTTCGACCCGAGGACGTTGCCGAGGGCGATGTCGTGCTCGTTGCGGCGGGCGGCGATGACCGACGATGCCAACTCCGGGAGCGACGTGCCGAGGGCCACGACGGTCAGCCCGACGACCAGGTCCGCGACCCCGAGTTGCTCGGCGATGCCGGTCGCCCCCCAGACGAGTGCCCGGGAGCTGGCGACCAGCGCCACGAGCCCCACCGCGAGCCAGAGCAGGGCGGAGCGGATCGGCATCGGACGGGCCGAGAGCTCGTCGTCGATCTCCCGGGCCAACGCGTCCGTTCGCGCCGTCAGACCACGCCAGATGGTCCAGCCCATGATCCCGGCGAAGACGACCAGGAGCACGACCGCCTCCCCCCTGGTGAGGCCCAGATCCCACAGCACCCATGTCGCGAGGGCGGTCGCCCCCAGCAACAGCGGGAACTCGCTGCGGAGGGCCTTGGAGTGGACCGCGATGGGGCTGATGACGGCGGTGACACCGAGGATCAGCGCGATGTTGGCGATGTTGGATCCGATGGCGTTGCCGAGCGCGACCCCCGGGTTCCCCTGCAGGGCAGCGATGAGCGATACGACGAGCTCGGGCGCCGACGTCCCGAACCCGACCACCACCATCCCGATCAGGAGCGGCGGCATCCCGAAGTGGCGCGCCACCGACGCCGAACCCTCGATGAATCGGTCCGCCCCCCACAACAGGACGACGAGGCCCACCACCACGGCGACGATGAACAGCGACATTCGGCCTCCTACGAATGAAGCCCGCCCCGGACTCGGGCGGGCTCGGTTCAGTCGGTCTGGTTGGTGGAGCTGCCGGGAGTCGAACCCGGGTCCGGCGCGGCGTGCGGACGGCCTGACGATCATCCCCGATCAGACCCCGGGGTGGGTCGTCGTCACACTGTTCGTGACCGTCACCTCGTCTCTCCGAGGCGTCCGCCCGTCTCTCCGGGCCGTCCACCCTCGCTTCTGTTCCCACGCTGCGGGGGTCCGACGCGGCCTACCCGTTGCCGGGCGGCGGGACCGTTGGTCATGCCTGGGTATCAGGCAGCAACGGCGAGAGGCTCTTCGGCATCTCTGTTGGTGTCCCCGTTTATCGAGTCTGAGACAACTCGGATCGTGACCGGTCGCAACGGAACGAACCGTCGAAACCGTTTCAGCCCCTATGTGGATGTCAACACCGTCGAGTGTACCGGTGTTCCCACCATCCATCCCGATCGATACCCCGGGGGGCTCCTATCCTGACCCCGTGGACGCTCCCGATCACTCCCCCTCCGAGACGCCCGAGAGCCCGGCCGACGAGCCGGTCGAGGCGCCGAGCACCGACCGCCGACCGCCCTGGGCGACGGCGATGTTCGCCCTCCTCGCCCTGGTGCTGGTCGGCCAGGTCGCCCTCGGCTGGCTGTTCTGGACCCGCTCCGACGAGTTGGCCGCCGACGTCGCCAACGCCAATGCCCAGACCCAACGCCTCGCCCTCGACGTGGCCGGGCTCGCCACCGACGTCGCCGGCCTCGAGGCGGCCAGTCCGGTGCCGAACACCGGCGGGTCCACCGGCGCCGCGACCGGACTCCCCGCCTACCCGGCATCGGGTCCGGACCCCGCGGTCGGCCTCACCATCCCCGAGATCACCGGCATCGACCACTACACCGGCGAGGAGATCCGCCTCGGCGTCGGCGACCGGGCCACGATCACCATGGTCTGGGCCCACTGGTGCCCCTACTGCCAGGACGAGTTGCCGATGCTCCAGGACGTCGTCGCGAGCGGCGCCCTCGACGGCTACGACGGGGTGCGGATCCAGACCGTTTCGACGTTCATCGACGACTCCCGGCCCAATCCCCTCGGGCCCTACCTGGAGGAGTTGGCCCTCGACGTCCCCGTGCTCGTCGACGACGACGGCTCCATCGCCGCCCAACTCGGGATGTCGGCCGTGCCGGCATGGATCGTCACCAGTCCCGAGGGCGAGGTGCTGGGGCGCTTCAGCGGCGCCATCGGGGAGGAGTCGTTCCTCGCCGTCGTGGCCGACGTCCAGGCCCTCGTCGACGAGGGCTGAGCCTCAGCGGCGGTAGCCGCGTTCCATCTCTCGCTGCTGGTCGCGTCGCTTGAGGTCCTGGCGCTTGTCGATCGTCTTCTTGCCCCGGCCGGTGGCGAACTCGAGCTTCGCCCGGCCATTGCGGAAGTAGAGGCGCAGGGGCACCAGCGTCAGCCCCTTCTCCCCCAGTGCCTTGTCGAGCCGATCGATCTCCTGGCGGTGCAGCAGGAGCCGACGTTCCCGTTCCGGCTCGTGGCCACCCTCGCGGGCGAATGGGTACGGAGCGATGTAGGCACCGAGCCACGTCGCCTGCCCGTTGCGGATCGACACGTAGGAATCCTTGAGGTCGGCATTGCCGGCACGCAGGCTCTTCACCTCGGACCCCGTCAAGGCGATCCCCGCCTCGTAGGTGTCCACCAACTCGTAGTCGAAGCGGGCGCGACGGTTTTGGGCGATGAGCTTCGTGCCGTCTCCGGCGGAGCGCTTGGCCATGCGATCGACGGTAGCCCGACGACTTGGCTCGGCTCAGACCCGGAGGAACCGGCGCAGGCCGACCGACGACCCGATCAGGCCGGCGAGGCCGCCGAAGGCCAGGAAGATGAGGCTCCAGCGGACGAAGAAGACGTTCTCGATGGCGAACGTCACGAGCCCCAGGTCGATGCTCGACGCCACGAAGTTGTAGAGGAGCACCACCGCCCCGACCCCCAACAGCGCGCCCAACAACCCCTCGAGGACGCCTTCGGTGAGGAATGGGACGCGGATGAACCAGTTGGAGGCACCGACGAGACGCATGACGGCGACCTCGTCCCGCCGGGCGTAGATGGCGAGGCGGATCGTGTTCGAGATCAGCACCACTGCTGCGATGCCCTGCACGGCCACGAGGACGATGGCGGCGACATTGAGCGAGGTGTTGAGGTCTGCGAGCTGCTCGATGGCCTGGCCGGGCGTCACGATTCGGCGGACCGCCGGGTTCCCCTCGAGGCGGATGGCGACGTCCGTGTAGGCGTCGAGGTCGCTCAGCTTGACACGGATGGAGGCGGGGACGTCCGACTGGTCGGCGACCTCGAGGATCGCCGGCGAGTCCTCGAACAGCACCAGGAACTCCTGGTACGCCTCGGCCTGGTCGACGTAGCGGGCGGTCTCCACCTCGGGGAATCCCTGGACGTCGGCCAGCAGCACCTGGTGGTCCTGGACCGAGATGCCCTCGTCGGAGTCGAACAGGAAGACGATGACCTGTTCGCCCTCCTGCCACAGGAGCGTGTTGATGCGGACCAACTCGTTCAGCACCACCGCCCCGAACGCCAGAGAGAGGGAGATGAAGACGGCGATCATCGCGCCGGTGACCACCAGCACGTTCCGCTGCATGTTCTGCAGGGCGTCCCGGAAGACGTAGCCGAGCCGGATCATCGATCGGCCTCGTCGCCGAACGGGTCGCCGGCGACCGGGGCCGGCGTGTCGAGGGGGTGCTCCGCCGGCTCCTCGTCGTCCTCGGCCGCAACGGGGTGGTCCGGCAACTCGGACCGCTCGACGTTCTCGTTCGCCAGTTCCCCCAGCGCCGCCAATTCGGCCTTGGGATCGCGGTCCCCGACCACGGCAGCCTGGACCATCGTGTCCTCGTAGCGGCCGGTGAGGATGTCGTGGGCGACGGCACCGTTGTCGAGTGCGACCACCCGACGCCGCATGGCATCGACGATCGCATGGTCGTGGGTGGCCATGACAACGGTCGTCCCCGTGCGGTTGATGCGATCGAGGAGGCGCATGATGCCGACCGAGGTGGCAGGGTCGAGGTTCCCGGTGGGCTCGTCGGCGAGCAGGATCGGCGGCCGGTTGACGAACGCCCGGGCAACACTCACCCGCTGCTGCTCACCACCCGACAACTGGGCCGGGTAGCGATCGGTCTTGTCGGCGAGGCCGACGAGCTCGAGCACCTGGGCGGTCTGCTGGCGCACGACCTGACGGGGCTGGCCGAGCACTTCGAGGGCGAAGGCGACGTTCTCGAACACCGTCTTGTTCGGCAGGAGCTTGAAGTCCTGGAACACCGTGCCGATCGTCCGCCGCAGGCGCGGGATGTGACGACGCGGCATCTCGGTGATCTCCTTGCCGGCCACCCAGATCTTGCCGCGGGTCGCCTCCTCCTCCCGGAGGACGAGGCGAATCAGCGTCGACTTGCCGGATCCCGACGGGCCCACGAGGAAGACGAACTCGCCCTTTTGGATGTCGAGCGTGATGTCGCGGACCGCGACGGTGTCGCCGCCGTAGACCTTGGTGACGTTCTCGAGACGGATCATCGGGGGGTGTTGCCTCGGTTCAGGGGGCTGGAGGCGGGGGCGCCGGGAAGCGCCGTCGAGCGGCAGGGTACCGACGGCCCCCCTATACGCGGAGTCTTTGGGTCAGACGTCGGCGTGCTCGGCGCGTCGCCACTGGAGGAACGCCTCGACCAGCGGCAGCAGGTCGCCGTCGAGCACGGCCTGGATGTTGCCGATCTCGAGTCCTGACCGGAGATCCTTGACGAGTTGGAAGGGCTGCATCGTGTACGACCGGATCTGGCGGCCCCACGCGGCCTCGTGGGTCTCGCCCCGGATCTCGGCGAGTTGGGCCTCCCGCTCCTCCCGGGCCCGCTGGGCGAGACGCGAGGAGAGCATCTCCATCGCCCGGGCCCGGTTCTGGATCTGGCTGCGCTCGGCCTGGCAGGACACGACCACGCCCGTCGGCAGGTGGGTGATGCGAACCGCCGAGTCGGTGGTGTTGACGTGCTGGCCCCCCGCTCCCGACGACCGGAAGGTGTCGATGCGCAGGTCCTCGGGCCGGATCTCGACGTCGGCGGCCTCGTCGACCTCGGGGATGACGTCGACGCCGGCGAAGGCGGTGTGCCGACGGCTCTGGGCGTCGAAGGGGCTGATGCGCACGAGACGGTGGACGCCCTTCTCGGACAGGAACGTGCCATAGGCGTGGTCGCCCTTCACCGAGAAGGATGCCGACTTGATCCCCGCCTGCTCGCCCTCGTGGATCTCCTCGATCCGCACCTTGAACCCCTGCTGCTCGGCGAAGCGCAGGTAGGCACGCAGCAGGATCTCCGCCCAATCCTGGGCGTCCACCCCGCCGGCGCCGGCGTTGACCGAGACGATGGCGTCGTGGGCGTCGTACTCCTCGAAGAAGAGCGACTCGAGTTCGAGCCGACCGAGCTCCCGGTCGATGCGAGAGAGCTCCTCGTCGACCTCGCCGGGGTCCTCGCCCTCCTCCCGCAGCAGCTCGTAGAGGGTCTCGGCATCCTCCAGTCGGGACTCGAGACCGCCCACCCGCTCGATGGTGCCCTCGATGCGGGCAAGCCGCTGGGTCACGTCGCGGGCACGGTTCTGGTCGTCCCACAACCCGGGGTCGGCTGCCTCGGCGGCCAACTCGGCGCGCTCGGAGGCGAGCCCCTCGAGGTCGAGGAACGACCGGGCGTCGTCGAGGCGCGTCCGGAGGTCGGCGATGGCGGTGCGGGGATCGGTGTCCATGGACGGGGCCGAGGCTAGGCGGCGGCCGGTCTTCGGCCGGGGTGCCGGTCGGTCAGGCGTTCTGCTCGAGCAGCAGGTGGCACTTCTTGTACTTCTTGCCCGAACCGCAGTAGCACGGGTCGTTGCGGCCCGGCTTCTCGTCGACCCGCACCGGTCGGCTCGCCGCCGAGACCGACGCCCCCGCCGCGGCGAGCTGGATCTTCGGCTGCTCGATCGGCTCGGGTGTGCGCCGGGTGACCTGGACGTTGAAGAGGTACCGGATCGAGTCCCGCTTCACGGCGTCGACGAGGTCGGAGAACATGTCGTAGGCCTCGTTCTGGTACTCGACCAGCGGGTCCCGCTGGCCCATGGCCCGCAGGTTGATGCCGGCCCGGAGATAGTCCATGTCGGCGAGGTGCTCTCGCCACTTGTTGTCGATCACCGACAGGACGATGCGTCGCTCCACCTCCGACAGCACCGCCTGGCCGAGTTCCTCGCGGCGAGCGTCGTAGAGCCGATGGGCGTCGGCGATCGCTCGCTCGACGACCTCGTTCACCGACACCGCCTCGTCGAGGAGGTCCACCTCGGTGGGCACGACGAGCCGGTATTCCTTCTCGAACTCCTCGTCGTCCCAGGTCGCGGGGCTCCCCTCCCCGAGGGCGTCGAGCACCGTCCACTCCACCACCTGGTTGGTCCAGGTGTCGACGAGCTCGCCGGCCCGATCATGGAGGAGGATCCCCGAGCGCCACTCGTAGATGACCTCGCGCTGGCGGTTCATCACCTCGTCGTACTTCAGGACGTTCTTGCGGATCTCGAAGTTCTGGCTCTCGACCTGGCTCTGGGCACGCTCGACGGACCGGTTGATGACCTTCGCCTCGATGGGCTGGTCGTCGGGCACCTTGAGGCGCTCCATGATCGAGGCGACCCGCTCGCCCTGGAAGCGCCGCATGAGGTCGTCCTCGAGCGACAGGAAGAAGCGCGACTCCCCGGGATCGCCCTGACGACCGGACCGGCCCCGGAGCTGGTTGTCGATGCGGCGGGACTCATGGCGCTCGGTGCCGATCACATAGAGGCCGCCCGCCGCCAACACCTCGGCCTGCTCGGCGTCGGACTCGGCCCGGTAACCGATCAGCGCCTCGTTGCGGGCAGCCTCGAACTCGGGGGTGCCCTCGACGAACCCACGCTGGCGGGCTGCCGACTCGGCGAGCCGCTCCGGGTCGCCACCCAGGCGGATGTCGACCCCGCGGCCGGCCATGTTGGTGGCCACCGTCACGGCGCCCCGCCGGCCGGCCTGGGCGATGATCTCGGCCTCCCGGGCGTGCTGTTTGGCGTTGAGCACCTCGTGGGCCACGCCGGCCTTCTTGAGCGCCCGGCTGAGCCGCTCCGACTTCTCGATCGAGACGGTGCCGATGAGGATCGGCTGGCCCCGCTCGTGGCGACCGACGACGTCGTCGATGATCGCATCGAACTTGGCGTCCTCGGTCTTGTAGATCATGTCGTCGGCGTCGATCCGGGCGATCGGCTGGTTGGTGGGGATCTCCACGACCTCGAGGTCGTAGATCTCCTTGAACTCCCCCGCCTCCGTCTTGGCGGTGCCCGTCATCCCGGCGAGCTTGTCGTACATGCGGAAGTAGTTCTGGAGGGTGATCGTGGCGAGCGTCTGGTTCTCCTCCTTGACCGCCACCCCCTCCTTGGCCTCGATCGCCTGGTGGAGGCCCTCGGAGTAGCGGCGACCGTCGAGCACCCGGCCCGTGAACTCGTCGACGATCTTCACCTCGCCGTCGACGACGAGGTACTCGACGTCGCGGTGGTACAGCTCCTTCGCCTTGAGCGAGACCTCGAGGTGGTGGACGAGATCGACCGCGGCGTGGTCGTACATGTTCTCGACCCCGACGAGTTGCTCGACCTTCGTCACGCCCTCCTCGGTGGTGATCACCTGCCGCTTCTTCTCGTCGACCTCATAGTGCTCGTCGGGCCGCAGTGACCGGGCGATCCGGGCGAAGTCCCGGTACCACTTGGCGGCGTCGGCGACCCGACCCGAGATGATGAGCGGGGTGCGGGCCTCGTCGATGAGGATCGAGTCCACCTCGTCGACGATGGCGTAGTGGTGGCCGCGCTTGACCATCGACTCGGGTCGCATGGCCATGTTGTCGCGCAGGTAGTCGAAGCCGAACTCGTTGTTGGTGCCATAGGTGATGTCGGCGGCGTAGGCGGCCCGCCGGGCGGGGGCGTCCATGTTCGATTGGATGAGCCCGACCGTCAGGCCGAGGAAGCGGTGGACACCGCCCATCCATTCGGCGTCGCGGGAGGCGAGGTAGTCGTTGACGGTGACGATGTGGACGCCCTGGCCATCGAGGGCGTTGAGGTAGGCGGGCAGCGTGGACACGAGGGTCTTGCCCTCACCGGTTCGCATCTCGATGGCGGCGCCCTGGTGGAGGGCCGCCCCACCGACGATCTGCACGTCGAAGTGCCGCATGCCGAGGACCCGGCGGGCGGCCTCCCGGACGGTGGCGAACGCCTCGGCGGCGATGTCGTCGAGGGTCTCGCCGTCGGCGAGCCGCGCCCGGAACTCGTCGGTGCGGGCGGCGAGGTCGGCGTCGGAGAGCGGCGTGACCGTCTCCTCCAGCGCGTTCACGTCGGCGGTGAAGGCCTCCAGCTGCTCGAGGGCGCGGCCCTCACCGGCTCGGAGGATCTTGGTGAGGAGGGACATGGCGGTTCATGGTAGGGGGTCGGAGGATGTGCACCCCGTAGCCCCGGTGGTACGAAGGCAACGGTACGACGGTCGGCAGCGGCTTCATGCCGTCGTACGGTCGCACCGACGTGCCGTCGTACGACTAGCTGACCAGGTCCAGGAACTGGGACGGCTGGATGTCGGCGACGTCGGCGGGGAGTTGCTCGACCACTCGGTGCTCCTCGACCACCACCGGCTCGGGGGTGTCCAACCGCTCCCCGGCGGCGGTCTGGACCAACAGGCCCTCGATGCGGGCATCGTTGGGGGCGGAGGTGACCACGACGATCGCACCGTCGTCGAGTTCCAGCACCGCCCCGACCGGGTGGACGCCGACCATGCCGACGAGCAGGTCGACCATCGACGGATCGAACTCCGTCCCCGCCCCCTTGGCGAGGGTGAGCAGCGCCCGGGTCGGGCTCTCGGCCCGGCGATAGGCGCGACGAGTCGTCAGGGCGTCATAGACGTCGGCGACGGTGACCAGCCGCGAGTACGGATGCGGCCTGCGGGCGTAGCCGAGCAGCGGATAGCCAGTGCGGTCGAAGCGGGCGTGGTGCTCGAACGCCACCACGGCGGCGAACTCCTGGCCGGGTGCAGCCGAGGAGAGGATCGCCAGGGCGCCCTCCTGGGGATGGCGGCGCATCTCCGCCCACTCGTCAGGCCCGAGACGGCCGGCCGTGGTGAGGAGTCGGGCGTCGACGCGGGCCTTGCCGACGTCGTGGAGGAGGGCGCCGAGGGCGAGGGTCTTGGCGGCGGTGGGCCCCATGCCGATCGCCTGGGACATCGCCAGCGAGAGGATGGCCACGTTCACCGAGTGGTAGAAGGTGTAGCCGTCATGGCTCTTGAGGGTGGCGAGCAGCAGCGCCGCCGAGGGTTGGGCGACGGTGACCTCGAGCAGCCGTTCCACGGCGAGCGTCGCGTCGGCCATGGGGATCCGCTCGTCGTGGCCGACCGAGAGCATCGCCCGCTTCAGGGTGTCCATGGCGGCGGCGTAGCGGGTACGCGGGCTGTCCGACTCGGCGATCCCCAGGTCCTCGAGCGAGTAGGGGTACTCGTTGAGGCGAACCGACCCGACGGCGGGAGGCTCGGTGCCGATGCCCGCTGCGTAGGCGATGAGCAGTCGCACGTCGTTGACCTGCACCGGGTCCGAGAACGTCATCGTCTCGATGCCCGCTCCACGCAGGGAGGCCAGGAGGTCGGAGAACTCGAG
>JBFLKR010000243.1:0-4829 GCA_040883295.1 Acidimicrobiia bacterium | reverse complement strand
GCGACGATGCCACCGACACCTCCACCCCGCCCGCCATCGAGGTGACCGACGATTCGTCGTCGTCGTCGTCGACGACGTTGCCCGATGGGGATGATGATGACGATTCGGTGACCTCGTCGACGCTGCCCGATGACGATGACGATTCGGTGACCTCGTCGACGCTGCCCGATGGCGATGACGATGACTCGGTGACTTCGTCGACGTTGCCGGATGGCGATGACGATGACTCGGTGACCTCGTCGACGTTGCCCGATGACGATGACTCGTCGACTTCGTCGACGTTGCCCGATGACGACGACGACTCCGACGACGACGACTCCGACGACGACTCCGATGACGACGATTCGGACGACGACGACTGAGCGACCTGCCTCCCACCGCGACGGGCCCCGGCCGGCGGCCGGGGCCCGCTCGCGTCAGTCGAACCGCAGCCGGATGGTCGCCCCGCCGAGCTCGCCCCGGCCGGCCTCGAGCGACCCGCCTGCCGCCTCGACCGTCCGGCGGGCGATGTCGAGTCCCAGTCCGGTGCTGCCACCCGGCGACGACCCACGGGAGACGACGTCGGGATGGGGCAGGCCGGGACCGCCGTCCTCGACGACCAGTGCCGCCGGGTCGGTCTCGACGGTGACGCGAAGGGGTGTCCCGGGTTCGGTGTGCTGGAAGACGTTCCCGACGAGGGCGTCGATGGCCGAACCCACCGAGCGGGCATCCGATCGCACCGGCACGGCCGCCGCCGGCAGACGGGCCTCCAGTCGCCGGCCCTCGTCATCGGCGAGTGCCTCCCAGAAGCGGACCCGGTCGCGGACGACCGCCACGAGGTCGCACCGATCGCCGTCGGCCTCCACCAGGGGGCGACGGGCCTCGGTGATGACCTCGTCCACCGCCCGCGACAGGTCGAGCACCGACGACTCGGCCGGCGTCCCCTCGACCTCGAGTCGGAGGGCGGTGAGCGGGGTGCGCAGTCGGTGGGCGAGATCGGCGACCTCCTCGCGCTCGGATCGGAGGAGGGCGGTGATGCGGCCGCCCAGTCGATTCAGCGCCTCGGCGACCGTGGCGACCTCGGGCGGCCCGGACGGATCCACCCGGGCGTCGAGGTCACCGGCGGCCAGCGCTTCCGCCCCGGCCGCCAGGTCGTCCACCGACCGCACGAGGCCGGCCGCGAGGCGATCGGCGACCACGGCCGAGAGCCCGACCAGTAGCACCGACAACCCCGCCAGGGCGCCCCAGGCGAGGGCGACCGTGGCGGATCCGTCGTCGGGGCCCTCCACGACGACGACCGCCACCGTGGAGCCATCCGTGCCGGCGATCGGCAGCGCCACCCCGATCCCATAGGGCGTGGGGCGGGCGACGCCGGCGCCGCCCGCCGCCTCGGCGGCGAGGCTCGGGTCGGAGGGGACCGCGCCGAAGGTCTCGTCGCCCACCACCACGGTGCCCCGATGGCCGTCGGCGAGGTCCCCGTTGCCCACCGCCGCCGCGATGTCACCACCCGCTGCCAGGTTCCGGGCCGTGTCCCGGGCGAACGACGCCGCCACGGTCTCGGTGGCCGTCACCGCGGCCTGCTCGGCGAGGTTGCGGACCGTCAGGGCCAAGGGCACCGCGAAGGCGATGACCACCATGGCCGTCACCGCCACCGCCACCCCGACGATGCGCCGCCTCATCGGTCCCCGGGTGCCTCGAGTCGGATGCCGACCCCTCGAACGGTGTGGAGGTAGCGGGGAGCGTCGGCCGTCTCCCCGAGCTTGCGACGCAGCCACGAGAGGTGGACGTCGATGGTCTTGTCACTGCCGCCGTACGGCTGGTTCCAGACGGAGGCGAGCAACTCCCGCCTCGACACGACCTGCCCGGCATGGCGGGCGAGATGCTCGAGCAGGTCGAACTCCTTGCGGGTGAGGTCGAGCGGCTCACCGTCCAGTCGGGCGAGTCGCCCCGCCGAGTCCACCTCGAGTCCCCCGACCGTCACCGCCGTCGCCTCGGGACGATCGCCCGATCGACGGAGGACCGCGCGGAGGCGGGCGGCGAGGTGCTCGGCCGAGAACGGCTTCACCACGTAGTCGTCGGCGCCGGCGTCGAGGACAGCCACGATCTCCTCCTCGTCGTCCCGGGCGGTGGCGACGACGATCGGCAGGTCGTGGCTGGTCCGGATCATCCGCAGCAGGTCGACCCCGTCGACGTCGGGGAGCCCGAGGTCGAGGACGATCGCGTCGGGCGGGTCGGCAAGGAGGTCCTCGAGGCCGGCGAGCCCGGCGGCCGCCGTGCGCACCGCGAAGCCATGATCGGCGAGCCGCGTGGCGACCAACTGCCGGATGCGTTGGTCGTCCTCGATGAGGAGCACGGTGGGCATCCGCGCAGCGTACCGGCGGGCCCTCGACGCCGGGCCGTCGCAGCGCCGGCTTAGGGGACCCTTAACCCTCCCCGGTGCGAGCCTTGGGGATCGCCGTCGTACGCTGGCGACATGCGCATGCTCCTCGTCGTCGTGCTCTGGGTCGTGGCCACGGTCGCGGCCACCGGCCTCGCCTTCGGGGCGGTGGCGATCGTGGGCGACGCGGCGACGGCGCCGCCGGCGGTGCTGGCCCCCATCGACGCGCCCGGTGACGGTCCCGTCGAGATCGTGGTCGAGGAGGGCGCCCTGGCGGTCGAGTGCGTGGCCGATGCCATCACGCTCGTCTGGGCGCAGCCGGCCGGGGGATCGATCGTCTCCATCCGTGAGAGCGGACCGGCCGTCGTCATGGTCGAGTTCGCCGAAGAGGACGAGGTGACCGCGGTCGAGGTGCGCTGCGTCGACGGTGTGCCGGCGTCGACGATCCTCGAGCGGGATGCCGACGAGGGGCCGGTGGGCACCACGTCGACGACGACCCCGACGACGTCCACCACCGAGGCCGATGACGACGATGACGATGGCCCGACATCGACCACCAGCACGACCGAGGCCGACCGGCCGGCGACCACCACCACCACTCCGTCGACGACGTCGACGACCGAGGCCGATGACGACGACGACGACGACGTGACGACCACCACCGAGGCGGACGACGACGACCCGGACGACGACGGCTGACGGTTGGCGCCGGTCCGAGGTGGGTAGATCCTGCCCAGAGGTGGTGTCCCCATGTCCGACGAACTCGCCGAGTACCTGTCCAAGCGGGATCCCGACCGCACGCCCGAGCCGATGGGCGGCTCCGGGAGCGGGGATGAGGAGCCTGCGTTCGTCATCCAGAAACACGATGCCTCGAGCTTGCACTACGACGTCCGGCTCGAGGCCGACGGCGTGCTCAAGTCCTGGGCCGTGCCCAAGGGGCCGTCGACGGATCCCAGCGAGCAGCGCCTGGCGATCCGCACCGAGGACCACCCGCTCGGCTACGTCGATTTCGAGGGTGTCATCCCCGAGGGTGAGTACGGTGCCGGGACCGTCCTCGTCTGGGACGCCGGCCCCTACGAGAACCTCACCACCGACGACGATGGCGAGGAGGTGCCGATCCCCGCTGCCATCGACGACGGCCATCTCGTCGTCCGTCTCCATGGCCGCAAGCTCGTCGGCGGGTACGCCCTCACCCACACCGACGAGGACCGCTGGTTGCTCACGAAGACCGACGACGACCGGGCCGACGCCCGCCGCAACCCCACCAGCACCGAGCCGCGCTCGGTGCTGACCGACCGGGACCTCGACGAGATCGCCGAGGAGGCGCAGGGAGACGCCGGATGATCGACGAGTGGCTCGAGTCCCTCGGGCCGGAGGACCGGGGGGCAGTCACGGTCGGCGACGTCCCCGAGTGGGTCGACCCGATGCTCGCCACGCTCGTCGACGAGGCCTTCTCGGACCCCGACTGGATCTACGAGCGCAAACTCGACGGCCAACGGGTGCTCGCCTTCCGTGACGGGGACGACGTCCGGCTGCTCAGCCGCAATCGGGAGAGCGCCGCCACGGCGTTCCCCGAGATCGTCGAGGCACTCGCCGCCGTCGACCTCGAGCGGTTCGTGATCGACGGCGAAGTGGTGGCGTTCGAGGGGGACGTGACCAGCTTCCAGCGCCTGCAGGGGCGGATCCATGTCGCCGACCCCGACGAGGCCCGTGCCACCGGGATCGGGGTGTACCTGTACTGCTTCGACGTGCTCCATGCCGATGGCCACGACGTGGGGGACGTGCCGCTGCGTGACCGGAAGCGCCTGCTCCGCTCGATGTTCGACTGGGACGACCCCATCCGGTTCACGCCCCACCGCAACGCCGAGGGGGAGGCGTACCTCGAGGAGGCCTGCGACCGGGGGTGGGAGGGCCTCATCGCCAAGGACGCCACCGCCCCCTACGTCCATGCCCGCTCGCGCCGATGGCAGAAGTTCAAGTGCGTCCACCGCCAGGAGCTGGTGGTCGGGGGGTTCACCGACCCCCGGGGTGAGCGGATCGGGTTCGGGGCGCTGCTGGTGGGCCACCACCGCGACGGCGAACTCGTCTATGCCGGCAAGGTCGGCACCGGGTTCGACGATGAGACGCTCGCCCACCTCGGGGCGAGGCTGGCCGACCTCGAGGTGGACGCCAGTCCCTTCGACGCCGGCGAACCCCCCGACGACGCCCACTGGATCCGGCCGGAGTTGGTCGCGGAGATCGGCTTCACCGAGTGGACCGAGGCAGGACGGCTCCGCCACCCGCGCTTCCTCGGGCTCCGGACCGACAAGGACCCGGCCGACGTGGTCCGGGAGCGGCCGGCATGAGGGTGGAGGTGGACGGGCGCGCGATCGACGTGAGCAACCCGGGCAAGGTGCTGTTGCCCGACGGCATCACCAAACGTGACCTCGTCGAGCACTACCGACGGATCTCGCCGGTCATGGTGCCCCACGTC
>JBFLKR010000242.1:0-2642 GCA_040883295.1 Acidimicrobiia bacterium | reverse complement strand
GTGCCCCACCGAGCAGGTGGCCGGAGGTGCCGGCGACGACCGGGAAGTTGAGCATCTGCAGGACGAAGATGCCCGCCGCCATGAGCCCCGCCAGCGGCAGGCGTTTGTCGGCGAGGTGGGCGCGGGTCTGGCGGAGGGCGGCGGCGATGCCGCCGGCCGAGGCGACGGCCGCTCCGGCCGAAACCGTGCCGGTCAGGAATCCATCGGGTACGTGCATGACGGCGATGCTAACCGCACATGCAATCCACTCGCATGTGGGTCAACCGCCACCGTTCGAGGCCTCGATGAGGGCATCGAGCCGGGCCCGGATCTGGTCCTCGCCGACCGCGCCCGGCCATCGCTGGACGATGACGTCGTCCCCGGTGACGAGGACGGTCTCGGGCTGGTAGGGCACGCCCCACGCCTGGAAGAACTCGCCGGAGCCGTCGAGGCCCCAGCTCACCTGCCCGGAGCGAAGCAACTCCTCGGCCCGGGCCCGGGTGTCAGCCTCGCTGGACTTCCAGGCGACGGACAGGAACCGGACCCGACCCTCGTAGTCGGGGGCGACCTGGTCGACGACGGGCAACTCCCGTCGACAGGTCGGTCACCACTCGGCCCAGAACATGAGATAGACCGGCAGGACCTCCTGGGAGAGGAGCACGTCGTCGCCGTCGGCGACCGGCACCGCCACGTCGGGGGCGGGCGGGCCGTCGAAGCCCGAGATGGGGGGTTCGGCCGGCCCCTCGGTTCCCTCGGTGCCCTCGGTCGTGCCGGACGGCTCCGTCGTTCCGGTCCCGTCGCCGGTCGACGGTCGGGTGGTCTCCGACGCCGCGGTGGTCGTCGGCTCGGCGGCGTCACCGTCCGATCCCGCGTCGCCGCCGCAGGCGGCCGCCACGAGGGCGAGGACGAGCAGCAGGGCGACGAGTCGGCTCACGAGCCGGAACGATACGCCTGGTCGGCGGATACCGACGCGCAGTCGTGGCACCGGCCGACGACGGCGAAGTGCACGGTGTCGACCGAGAATCCGTGCCGGGCGGCCACGGGACCGAGCGCTGCCGCGACCTCGTCGGCGGGCACGTCGACCGTTCGCCCACAGCGGTCACAGGTGAGGTGGTGGTGGTCGGCGACGGCGAGGTGGACCACGGACCCGCCGTCGGGAACGTGCACGTGGTGCACGAGACCGACCCCCTCGAGCGTGTCGAGCGTCCGGTAGACGGTCGAGAGGTCGATCGAGCGCTCGGCCTCGGCCTCGGCGCGTGCGTGCAGGTCCCCCGGCGTGAGATGGGCCCGGGGGTCGTTCGCCAACACCCGGCAGATGGCCCGGCGCGCCGGCGTGAGGCGGAGTCCCTCGGCGCGCAGGGCTCCGAGCAGGCCGTCGACGTCCATCAGCCCCGCAGCTCGGCGGCCAGGGCGAGCACGGCGCCCAGCTTGGCGGCGGCGGTGCCGTCGTCGATGACCGACCGCGCCACCCGGACGCCGTCCACGAATCCGGTGGCCAGGCCAGCGGCCACGATCGGCACCGCGGCGTTGACCAGGACGATGTCGCGGCGTGGGCCCGGCTCGCCGTCGAGCACCGACCGGACGATGGCGGCGTTCTCCTCGGCGTCGCCGCCCCGGACCTCGGCGAGCGAGCCGCGATCCACGCCGAAGTCCTCGGGGGTGAAGACGGCGTGGGTGATCTCACCCTCGCGCAGGCGGTAGATGAAGGTCGGGGCGGCCGTGGAGACCTCGTCGAGGCCGTCCTCGCCGAACACCACGAACGCGTAGGAGGCGCCGAGGTTCTTCAGCACCTCGATCATCTTCTCGGCCATGTCGGGGTCGGACACCCCGATGGCGAGGTTGGTGGCGCCGGCGGGGTTGGTGAGGGGACCGAGGAAGTTGAAGACCGTGGGGATGCCGAGCTCGGAGCGCACCCCGGCGGCGTGGCGCATCGACGGATGGTGGTTCCGGGCGTACATGAAGCCGAAGCCCACCTCGTCGATGAGCGTGGCGGTGGCCTCGGGGGTGAGGTCGAGGGGGTAACCGAGCGCCTCGAGCACGTCCGCCGAGCCGGCCCTGGACGAGGCCGACCGGTTGCCGTGCTTGGCCACCCGGGCCCCGGCTGCAGCCGCCACGATCCCCGCTGCGGTCGAGATGTTGAAGGTGCCGGCGCGATCCCCACCCGTCCCGACCACGTCGACGACCGGTCCCTCGACGTGGACCGGAACCGAGGCCGCACGCATCGACTCCACGAGGCCCGTCAACTCGTCGACCGACTCACCCTTCATCCGGAGCGCGACGATGAACGCCGCGGCCTGGGCGGGTGTCGCCCGACCCGCCATGATCTCGTCCATGGCGCGCCGGGCCTCGGTGCGTCCGAGGTCGGCGCCATCGGCCAGTTTGCCCAGTGTCTTCGGCCAGTCCACGCGGCTGCTCCGGTTGTGTTCGGGGGGGCGAGGATAGGGTCCCGGAGGGTCCTCCCCACCCGTTTCGGCGCGTAGGATCGCACTTCCCCACGTCGACCCCGAGGTACCGATGGCAGATCGCCTGCTCTACTTCGCGTACGACTCGATGCTCGAGCCGGACCGGCTCGAGGCCGCGGCGCCCACCGCTCGCTTCGAGAAGGTCGCCCACCTGCCCGAGACGAAGCTGTACTTCGCCGGGTCGAACGGGACCTGGGGCGG
>JBFLKR010000241.1:0-6943 GCA_040883295.1 Acidimicrobiia bacterium | reverse complement strand
GCCGCCACGGCGACGGTGCTCGGCTAGCCCGCACGAAGCGTGGGCCGCAGGGGGCGCGGGACGCCCCCTGCGGCCCAAGGAATCTCGGTGCCACCCCCCGACCAACCCTGGGTTGCCGGTGGGGTCAGGGGGTGGGGTGGCCGAAGCGGCGGGGTGGTGGGCCCGAGACGCCTGCCTCGACCGCGAAGACCTGCCCGGCATGGGGGTCGGTGGCCAGGGCCGGTCCGGCGAGGTCCGCCGACGCGGTGGTGATCACGAGCGTCGTCAACCCCGGCCCCGCGAAGGTGCACGACGACACCCGAGCCGTCGGGACCTCGACGACCGCGTCGAGATCGCCGTCGGGCGTGTACCGGTGGACGGCCGAGCCGCCCCAGATCGCCACCCACAGGCAGCCCTCGTCGTCCATGGCCATCCCGTCGGGGAAGCCGACGTCCTTCGGCACCCGCACGACCACCTCGCCGTCACCGTCGAGCGGCTCCGCTCCGTGCCACGGCCAACGGCGGACCTTGCGCGACGGTGTGTCGATGTAGAAGAACGAATCACCGTCGGCCGACCACGCCAGTCCGTTCGACACCGCGATCCGGTCGAGCAACTCCACGGCGCCGCCATCGGCACCGACCGACCAGAGCCGCCCGCGACGGGTGGCCTGGTCCTCCACCATGGACCCCACGACGAGACGTCCATCGGGCGCCACCTTCCCGTCGTTCAGCCGGGTCGTCGGGTCGTCGGCGTCGAGGGCGACGAGGCGGTCCCACCCCCGATCGGCGGCCACGCCGACGCCGTCGGGGAAGCCGACGACGAAGCGGCCAGTCCGGTCGAGCACGACGCAGCCGGGCTTGTCGGGCACCCGGTGCTCGTCGACGACCCCGTCGGGGCCGAGCGAGCGGATGGCCCGCTCCTCGATGTCGACCCAATGGAGCGTGGCGGTGTCGGGATCCCAGAGCGGACCCTCGGCGAGCGTCGCCCGGTCCACCACGAGCACGTCCGGACGAAGGGTTCGCACGGCGGCGAGGGTAGGTGGGCTCAGCCCTCGGCCGCCGCCGCCCGCTCGAGCCCGGCAAGGATGAGGTCGAGGCCGACGTCGAACGAGGCGCCGACGTCGTAGCCCGGCCGGAGGGCGACCTCGGTCGTCAGCGCCGCCAGGTACGGGTAGCCGTCGAACGAGGGCATCCCCTCGGCGACCTCGGCGAAGCCCTCGGCGTCCCCCGCCGGGAGCGTCGCCTCCTGGAAGGCGAAGCCGTAGACGAAGGCATCGAGGATCGCATAGGCATGGGCGGTCAGGTCCCACGACAGCCCGCCCCGACGGAGACAGGCGATGACCGCGTCGTGGTGACGAAGGTTGGCCGGGCCCGGCCTCATCCGCGACTCCATGAGCGGTGCCGCCCACGGGTGCCGCCCCAGCACCGCTCGGGCCGAGCGACACCGGATGGCGATTGCCTCGACCCACCGACGGTCCTCGGGCGGAAGGGCGATCTCGGCGAACACGAGGTCGACCATCCCATCGACGATCTCGTCCTTCGAGGGCACGTGGTGGTAGATCGACATAGGCCCGACGTCGAGCGCCGCCGCCAGCTTCCTGATCGTGAAGGCCTCGATCCCGATCTCGTCGGCGAGGTCCATCGCCGACGCCAGGACCCGTTCCCTCGAGAGCGCCTGCTTCGCCACGTCGACCTTTCCCACTTGACATCCGTACTTAGTACGAGCATAGTTGCCGTACTAAGTACGAAGGAGATCGAACCAGATGACCACCACGACCACCACCCCCGCCACCCGACTGCCTCGAACCCCGAGCCTCGTCGCCGGCTTCGGTCTCCTCCTCATGGCGGTGGTGGCCGCCCTGGCGAACTTCGTCGCGATCGAGGGCTTGGTCACGCCGGGCGACGCCGCCGCCACGGCCGCCGCCATCGCCGCCTCCGAGGGTGTGTTCCGACTGGGTATCGCCGGCTTCGCCGCCGTCGTTGTCCTCGACGTCGTCGTCGCCTGGGCGCTCTTCGAGGCATTCCGCCCCGTGCAGGCCCGGGTTTCGGCCGTCGCCGGCCTGCTGCGGCTGGTCTACGCCGCCATCCTCGCGGTGGCGGTGGCCCAACTGCCCGCGGCCCTCGGCGCCGGCACCGACGTCGAGGTGCTCGCTGCCGTGGAACGATTCCAGGACATCTGGGCGGTCGGGCTGGGCCTCTTCGGCCTCCACCTGCTGCTCATCGGCTGGCTGACGTGGCATGCCGGAGTCGGCGGCTCCCGGGTCGTCGGCGCCCTCGTGGCGCTCGCCGGGCTCGGCTACGCCGTCGACGCCATCGGGCCCCTCGTGGTGGCCGACTACGGGTTCGAGGCGGCCCTGTACACGTTCGTCGGCGAGCTCGTCCTCATGGCCTGGCTGCTCGTGGTGGGGTTCAGGCGACCCACCCGGTCCTGAGACCGGCTCAGCGGGCCAGCGGCGCCAGCTCGGCCCGCTCGGCGCGGACCTCCTCGGCGGCCTCGATCGTCCACGGGTGGTCGGGACCGTGGTCGGCGGTCATGGTCACGAGGGTGACCTGCGCCCGCTGCAGTCGCTTCAGGTGATGGGCGTAGGGACGACCATGCGCCTTGCGGGCCGCCTTCTGGGCGTGGCGCCGAGCCTTGAAGGTCTCGAGCGTCGGCAGCTCGTCGGGGGCGATCAGGTCCTCCGGCACCGATGCCTCCGCCACCGACTCGAACGAGTTCCGTTCCTTGTTGCGGGCGAGCCGCAACAGGACCAGGAGGATGACCAGTGCCGGGATGCCCTTGACGATCGTCGACGTCAGCGGGTCGGTCTCGAAGAGCGGGGAGTCGAAGAAGGTGTGGAGGATCATCGCCAGCAGCAGGGCACCTACCCCGGCGAGGATCCGCTTGCCCTTGGACTCGGCCACCGTGCCCACGCCCCACCCGGCGATCGCCGAGTAGGTGGGGTGGTTCCACAGCCCGCCGATGATCCCCCGGAGGACGAACGTCAAGACGACGGCCTCCATGCCACCGGAGGCGGACTGGACCGTGTAGAGGAAGCTCTCGGTGACCATGAACCCGAGCCCCACCATGAGGCCATAGAAGATGCCGTCGGCGGGCGTCCGCAGGCGGGCCCCGGGGAGGAGGGCGAGCGCGACGATGCCGAGGGTCTTGAGCGCCTCCTCCACGATCCCGGCGGAGATGGAGCTGGCCCACTCGGCCGCACCGGCCGGCAGCAGCGCCGTGACGATCTCGACGCCGGCGGGCGAGGCCGAGACTCCGATGCCGGCAACCACGATGCCGCCCCACGCCAGGGCACCGAGGATGGCCGGGATCGGGCGACGCCGGAACAACTCGAGGCGGTACAGCAGGAACCCGAGCGCGACGCCGTACAGGCCCCAGAGGAGGATGGCGACCAACGACGCCGTCGGCTGTCGACCGATGGCGGCACTGATCAGCGGGGCCAGCGCGATGATGCCCCACACGACGAGACCGGCGCCGACCCACGTGACGAGCGAGCGGCGGTCGAGCACCGGAGGGCGTTCGAGGGTCGTCATCCGGCATCCTCCGGTTCGAGCACGACCGAGCGGGCCATGGCCTCCATCTCGGGGCCCACCTCGGTCCAGACGTTGTCCGGCGACTGCCCAATCATCGACATCTGCACACCGCCGTCGAAGTCGACGACCCACGACGACGAGACGTCCGTGGGCGACCGAGCGATGACAGACTGGCCGGGATCGCCGGCATCCGTGGTGAAGGTCGCGGGATCCTCGATCACCCAGGAGGTGGTCGCATCGTTCTCGAGAGCCGTGACGGTGTTGCCGATGGCCATGGCCGCGTCCATCTCGGACTCGACCGGGGCGATGAGCGTCATCGACGCCCCGCTCTTCTCGAGCACCGTGAAGAACTCGTTGCTGTTCTCCGACAGGGACCACCCCTCGACCGGCAGGATCGTGGCGTCACCGATGCGGTAGGGCTGGCCGGCGTCGAGCCCGGATTGGCGGGCCACGTCGGCGAGGATCGGGAGCCCGGCTGCGAAGAAGAGGGCCACCACGAGGACCCACACGGCCCCCCACAGGGAGCGCGAATCGAGGAGGTGGGGCGGGCGGTCGACGTCGGGGCTGGCCATGCCGGCGGGCACGGTAGCCCTCGGTCCCTTCCCGGGCAAACGACCTCCGATTTGGTCCATACCGGGAGCCTCCTAGCGTGGGGGCATGGCCCAACGCACCGTCGTCGCCGCCAATCGCCTCCCGGTCCAGGCCGGGCCGAGCGGCTGGGAGGTGAGCCCGGGCGGGCTGGTCACGGCCCTCCGACCCATCGTCCGCGAGAACCACGGCGCCTGGATCGGCTGGACCGGCACGGCCGACGACGAAATCGACCCGTTCACCATCGACGACATCGACATGGTGCCTGTGCCGATCTCCAGCCGCGAGGTCGACCAGTACTACTCGGGGTTCTCCAACAAGACCCTGTGGCCGCTGTTCCACGACGCCATCCGGATCCCGGACTACCACCGGCGTTGGTGGCGGTCGTACGAGACCGTCAACCAGCGGTTCGCCGACGCCGTCGTCGACGCCGCCCGACCGGGCGACCTCGTCTGGGTGCAGGACTACCACCTCATGCTCGTGCCCGAGCTGGTCCGCAAGGAGTTGGGCCCGTCGGTCTCGATCAACTTCTTCCTCCACATCCCCTTCCCGCCCGTCGAGGTGTACGCCCGCCTGCCGTGGCGGCGAGAGCTCATCGAGGGCCTGCTCGGCGCCGACGTCCTCGGGTTCCAGACCGAGCGAGGTGCCTCGAACTTCATCGAGGCCGCCGTCGAGTTCGCCGGCGCCGTCGTCGTGCCCTACGGCGTGAGCGTCGACGGTCGGGAGACGCGGGTCCTCGCGGCCCCCATCTCCATCGACTCGGCCGCCTACGACGAGGCGTCCACCTCCGAACAGACCTCGGATCGCGTGGCAGCGCTGCGGCGGGAGCTGGGCGACCCGGAGGCGATATTCCTCGGCGTCGATCGCCTCGACTACACGAAGGGCATCGACGTGCGTCTGCGGGCATTCGAGACGATGCTCCAGCGAAACCCCGAGCTGGCCAAGACCGCCCAGTTCATCCAGATCGCCGTCCCGTCGCGCCAGTCCATCGACGACTACGCCGACATGCGCACCGAGATCGAGCAGATCGCCGGGCGGGTGAATGGCGCCCACGGTGGCCTCCACCGGATGCCGGTGCACTACATCTACGCCTCGCTCCCCCGGGAGGACCTCGTCGCCTACTACCGGGCGGCGGACGTCATGTGCGTGACACCCCTCGCCGACGGCATGAACCTCGTCGCCAAGGAGTTCGTCGCCAGTCGGGTCGACGAGGACGGGGTGCTGTTGCTCTCGGAATTCGCCGGCGCCGCCAACGAGCTCACGGATGCCGTCCTGGTCAATCCCTACGACCTCGACGGCGTCGCCCGAGCCATGACCGAGGCCCTCGCCATGCCCGCCGAGGAACGGGCGGCCCGCATGCGCCGCATGCGGGAGCGGGTGCTCACCCACGACGTCCACGCCTGGGCCCGGATGGCCCTCGGCGAGAACTGATCCGACTACCCGTGTTGGGGGAAGCCGAGGTCGACCCCCCGGTGGATGGGGTCGGGCCAGCGTGAGATGACCACCTTCTGACGGGTGTAGAAGTTGACGCCCTCGGGGCCGTAGATCGCATG
Source organism: Acidimicrobiia bacterium (assembly GCA_040883295.1). Lineage (GTDB taxonomy): Bacteria > Actinomycetota > Acidimicrobiia > Spongiisociales > JAENVV01 > JAHEFX01. The sequence continues at coordinate 1,290 of JBFLKR010000241.1, read as the reverse complement.
GGTGCCGAACAGGGAGTCCTTCCACCCGCCGAAGGAGTAGAACGCCAGCGGCACCGGGATCGGCACGTTGACGCCCACCATCCCGACGGTGATCTCCGACTGGAAACGGCGGGCGGCGCCCCCGTCGTTGGTGAAGACGGCGGTGCCGTTGCCATAGGGATTCCGGTTGACGAGGTCGATCGCCTCGGTGAAGTGGTCCACCCGCACCACCGACAGCACCGGGCCGAAGATCTCGTCGGTGTAGATCGTCATCTGGGGCTCGACCCGGTCGAAGAGCGTTGGACCGAGCCAGAACCCACCGTCGTGGCCCTCGATCGACAGCCCCCGACCGTCGGCGACCAGCTCGGCACCTTCGTCCACTCCGGCGTCGACGTAGCCGGCCACCCGGTCGCGGTGCTCGGCGGTCACGAGCGGGCCCATCTCGGAGTCCTCCGCGTCGCCGGGCCCGACCCGGAGGGCGGCAATGCGCTGGGCGACCTTCGGCACCAGCCGGTCGGCGGCGTCGCCCACACACACCACCACCGAGATCGCCATGCACCGTTCCCCCGCCGAGCCATAGCCGGCGCTCACCGCCGCATCGGCGGCGAGGTCCATGTCGGCGTCGGGGAGCACCACCATGTGGTTCTTGGCCCCGCCGAGCGCCTGCACGCGCTTCCCGTGGGCCGTGCCGGTGGCGTAGATGTGGCGGGCCACCGGCGTCGATCCCACGAAGCTGACCGCGGCGATGTCGGGATGCTCGAGGATCCGGTCGACCGCCTCACGGTCGCCCTGCACCACGTTGAGGACGCCCGGGGGCAGCCCGGCCTCGGCGAACAACTCGGCGGCCAACAGCGAAGGGGTGGGGTCCTTCTCGGACGGTTTGAGGACGAACGCGTTGCCGCAGGCGATGGCCATCGGATACATCCACATGGGCACCATCGCCGGGAAGTTGAAGGGGGTGATGCCGGCCACCACGCCGAGCGGCTGGCGGATCGAGAGGGTGTCGATCCCGGTGGAGACCTGCTCGGACACGTCACCCTTCAGCAGGTGGGGGATCCCGCACGCGAACTCGACCACCTCGAGACCCCGCTGCACCTCCCCGAGGGCGTCGTCGACGGTCTTGCCATGCTCGGCGGTGACCGCCCTGGCGAGGTCGTGACGACGGGCGACCAGCAGTTCCCTGAAGGCGAACATGACCTGCTGGCGGCGGGTGACGGGGGTCGTGCCCCACTCGACGGCGGCCCGCTTCGCCGAGGCGACCGCGGCGTCCACGACCTCGATCGAGGCGAGCTCCACCTCGGCGGCTTGCGT
>JBFLKR010000240.1:0-6537 GCA_040883295.1 Acidimicrobiia bacterium | reverse complement strand
CATCCCAGGAGGACGACTGGAACACGGTCCCGTCGAGCACGCCGTCGATGACGAGCGGGTTGCCGAGGAACGTGTTGCCGATCGAGGTGATGATCAACGGGTCGGGGTCGATCCCCTGGGCGACCAGGGCATCGATCGCCCCGGCGACCATCGTGTCGTCGGCGGCGTAGACGCCGCCGATGTTCTCGGCGCCGACCGCCGTGATCATCTCGGAGGCCGCGATCTGCGACTCGTCCTTGTTCCAGTTGCCCGGCTGGCGGGCAAGGATCGTGACGTTCGGGCACTGCTCCTGGATCGTCTCCTCGAAGCCGGCCTCGCGGTCGATGGCCGTGGTGTTGCCGGTGAGGCCGTTGACCATGATGATGCCGACGTCCTCGCCGTCCGCGAACTCGCAGAACAACTCGGCCGAGGCGGCGCCCTGGCCGTACGTGTCGGGGCCGGAGTAGGCGGCGGTCAGCTCCTGGTCCTCGGGGAGGACGTCGGAGTTGGTCACCGTCACCGGGATCCCGGCATCCTGGGCCGCCTCGAGGCATGGCCGCACCTGGCTGGCCACCGCGGGCCACAGGATGATGATGTCGGGCTCGGCGGCCACAGCCACCTCACAGTCACTCGCCTGGACGTCACCGTCGTACTGCGAGTTGGTGATCGTCAGCTCGAGGCCGAGCTCGTCGGCCTTGTTCTCCATGAACGGCACGTACTCGGTGCCGTACGGCTGGTCGCTGCCCTGGGGCAGCAGGGCGTAGGCGGTGAAGGTCTCACCGGCCTCGCCGCCGTCGTCGCCATCGTCGGCGGCCGCTTCGGTCGTCGTCGTGTCGTCGGCGCCGCCGTCGTCGCCCTCATCATCGTCACCACCGCCGCAGGCGGCGACCACGAGGGCCAGCGCCGCCAGCAAGGCGAGGATCTGCAGGTATCGGTTTCTCATGTGGGTTGTGCCTTCCTTCCCGTTCGTCATGTGCCACCAGGCGCGGCGACACGTTCCTCAGCCATCTGGCTGGGCCTCTGACCTGCCGCGAAGCAGCGAGCGAACGCTGCCCACGACCGACCGAAGACTGTCCGGATCGGTGATCACCGCCAGGAGCAGGACCACACCGATCACGATGTTCTGGACGTCGACCTGGACGCCGGAGAGCGCAAGGGCGACTTGGAGGATGCCGAGGGATGCGGCTCCGAGGAGGGTGCCGAACAGCGAGCCGCGACCACCCGTGAGCAGGATGCCGCCGATGATCGCCGCCGCGAAGCTGGCGAGCAGGACCGTCGACCCCGCGGTGGGGTCGGCCGCCGTGCGCTCGAGCACGTTGATGACGCCGGCCAGGGCGGCCACGAAGCCCGAGATCATGAAGCCGGTGAAGACTCGTCGGCGTACCGGGATACCGGCGTCGTAGGCGGCCTGGCGGTTGCCACCCACGGCATAGAACTCCCGGCCGACCCGCACCCGCGTCAGGAAGATGCCGAGGACGACGAAGACCAGGATGAAGATCAGCATGCGCGGCGTGAGCTCACCGATGAGTGGTTTGCCGAAGGCGATCCCGGCATCGCGGTCGACCAGCCGAATCGGCTCCTCGTCCGAGATCACGAACGCCGCACCGCGGAGGAAGAAGAGCATGCCGAGGGTGGCGATGAACGAGTTGATGCCGACCACGATCACGAAGAAGGCATTGACCGCCCCGACCACCAGGCCCATCACCAATGCGGCGACGATGCCGACGGCGAGGCCGAACTGGTTCTCGACGGCCGCGAACACGACGCCGGAGACGGCCAGGGTGCTCGCCACGGCCAGGTCGAGCTCGCCCATGAGGATCACGGCCGTGAGCCCGAGCGCCACCAAGCCGATGAGGGCGATCCGGCCGAGCGTCACCGGGTAGGACGTGAAGACGATCGGCTCCAGGATGAGCACCACGATCGAGACCACCGCCAGCAGGATGAGGGCCCGCCCCTCGGTGCGTCGGGCGAAGGTCGTGCGGACCCGGCCCCAGAGGCTTTGCTTCGGCTGGGTGACGGGAGGGGCCTGGCTCATGCGGCAGCCCTCCTGGCGAGCGCATCCACCGAGACCGCAGCCACGATGAGGGCACCGATCGCCATCTGCTGCACGCCGAAGCCGAGGCCCGACAGGACCATGATGTTGGTGAGGACGCTGACGAAGATGACGCCGAGCAGCGTGCGCATCACGCTGCCCTTGCCGCCGAACACGCTGGTGCCGCCGACGATGATCGCCGCCAGCGCCCGGAAGTCGTAGCCGCTCGACATCGCCGAGACGGCCGTGTTGCTGAACGCCGCCAGCACGAAGCCCGCAATCATGGCCCCGATCGCTGAGAACGTGAAGGCCCCGATCACCACCCATGCCGTGTTGACGCCGGCCAGGCGGGTGGCGGCGGCATTGGACCCGAAGGACTTCACCAGGAAGCCGAAGTTCGTTCGGGTCAGGACCCACGAGAGGGCGAGGGTGACGACGATGAGCACGATCATCGAGAGCGGGAACGGGCCGAGCTTGGCCAACCCGAAGGCCCGGATCGGCCCGTCGGGGGGCCCGAAGTAGATGCTCCCGCCGCTGAGCCACCGCAACATGCCGAGTCCGATGAACGTGGTGGAGAGGGTGACGATCACCGCGTTGGCCTTGAAGACGCCAACCGAGACCCCGTTCAACAGCCCGTACAGCAGGGCGATCACGACCGCCAAACCCATCGCCAGCACGATCGACCCCGTCTCGTTGCTGACGGCGATGAGCACCACGGCAGCCGTCGCGACCTGGGCCACCACCGAGAGGTCCAGGTAGTTGCCGGTGATGACCACGAAGGTCATCCCGACGGCGACGATGCCGATCGGCGCCGCCCGGTTGAAGACGTCGGTGATGTTGGTCAGGGAGGCGAACCCGTCGATGAAGATCGCCGCCGCGATGATCAGCAGCAGCGTGAAGACGAAAATGCCCCGAGTCGAGATCCACTCGAGCAGGTTGGACTGCCGCTCGTCGACGTCGATCGGCGGGGCGACGACCTCGGAGGTGGGGGGGACCTCGCCCCGGGCCTCGTCCAGCGTCTCGTCCATCGTTTCGTCGGTCACAGGCGCACCCCCGAGGCGCGGACGGCCTCCTCGACCGACGCCGGGTTGTCCTGCCAGACCTCGACGACCTTGTCTCCCTCGAAGCGGTACTTCGTCCGCGTGCTGAGGGCGACCTCGTGGCCGGAGACGGGGTCGGTACCGACGACGTGGAGGACGAACGACACGACGTCGCCCTCCTCGGAGAAGTGGGACACCATCGTCGCCTGGTCGTGACGGGTGCGGCGAAGCAGGTCACACAGCGAGATGAGGTGCTCGCGGCCCATCACCTTGTCACCCGTCAGGTGGAACACGAGGTCCTCGGAGAACAGGCCTTCCACGTTCTCGGCGCTCGTGCCCTCCTTGGTGTCGTACTGCCGACGGAAGTAGTCGGCGATCACGTCGGGCCGATCCATCAGCGAACACCTCCGGGGATCTGGGCGGTCCGGGTCATGCGCCGATCAACCCCGTGCCACCGGCCGCCAGGGTCATGACGGACCGTTCGTCGGCGACACCGGCCGGCAGCGTGCCGACGACCTTCCCGTCGCGCACCACGTGGATCACGTCGGACAGTTCGAGGAGCTCGGGGAGGTCCGAACTGACGACGATCACCGCGGCGCCGCCATCGGCAAGATCCTTGATGAGGCGGTGGATCTCGACCTTGGCGCCCACGTCCACGCCGCGGGTCGGCTCGTCGAGCACGATGACGTCGGGCTCGCGGCCCAGCCACTTTGCGAGGACGATCTTCTGCTGGTTGCCACCGCTGAAATCGCCGGCCTCGCGCTGGATCTCGGGGGGACGGAGCGTGACCACGTTGGCCAACCGTTTGGCGAACTCGGAGATCTTGGACGTGGCGAGCACCCCGAACTGGGACAGGGCCCCGCGGTTGGGGAGGGCGATGTTGTCGGAGACGGTCATGGCGAGGGCCAGGCCGTCGGCGCGCCGCTCCTCGGTGACGTAGGCCACCCCTGCCGACACGGCGCCGCGGTAGGTGCGGACCTGGCGCTCGGTGCCGTCCAGCAGGACGGCGGTGGTGCCGGCCTGGCGGATGTCGGCGCCGAGCATGGCCCGCACGAACTCCGTGCGACCGGCGCCGACGAGTCCGCCGAGCCCGACGATCTCACCGGCGCGGACGTCGAGGTCGATCCCGTTGACGCCGTCGGCCCTGATGCCGCGGGCCCGGAGCACGACGTCACCGAACTCGGTCACGTCGCGTCGGCTCTCCATGTCGAGCCGGAGCTCGCGGCCGACCATGGCGTCGACGATCTCCTGGGGGCTGGTGTCGCCGATGTCGACGGTCGTGACGAGGTTGCCGTCCCGGAGCACCGTCACCCGATCGCACAGCGTGAAGATCTCGGGGATGCGGTGGGAGATGTAGATGATGGCGAGGCCCCGGTCGGCGAGGCGCTGGAGCATGTCGAGGAGGTGGTCGGTCTCGGCCGGGGTGAGGGTGGCGGTGGGCTCGTCGAGGATGAGCACTCGGGGGTTCCGAGCCACGGCTCGGGCGATCTCCACGAACTGGCGCATCGCCACCGAGAGGCGCACGACGGGCTCGTCGAGGTCGACCGTGACGCCCATCTCCTGGAGGGCAGCAGTCGCGATCTCGGCCTGTCGCGACCGGTCGATGAACCCGAGCGCCCGGGTCGGCGTGGAGCCGAGGAGGATGTTCTCGGCGACCGTCATCTCGGGGATGAGCGACAGCTCCTGGTGCACGAGCGAGATGCCCGAGTCGAGGGCCTCCCGGGTGTCGCCGGCCTCGAGCTCGCGGCCGTCGAGGCGGACGACACCGCGGTCGGGGGTGAGGATGCCGGCAAGAACCCGCATGAGCGTCGACTTGCCGGCACCGTTCTCGCCGACCAGGCCGTGGATCTCGCCGGGCGGGACGGCGATGGAGACGTCGTTCACGGCGACCGCACCACCGAAGCTCTTGACGATCCCGTCGGCCTCGATGATCGGCCGGCCGTCGCCGTTCGGTCCCGTCATGTTCCTCCGTCCTCCAGGGGCTCGGCTTGCCGTCGGCAAACGTTTGCCATACGGCAATATTGATTCACGCTACGCGCACTGTCAACAGATTTCAGGACTTCGTCCGGAAACATCCCCGACCCAGGCCTTGACAAGCACCGCATGGACCCGCTCTGATGGCAAGCGATTGTCAGTTGGCGGCCGACTCGGCCGCTGCGCACCTAGCCCAAGCGAGAGGAATGCCGTGACCCTGCTCCAGGACCTCGAACGACGAGGTGCCACCCACCTGTACATCGGCGGCGCATGGCGGGAGGCGTCCGATGGCGCCGACTTCGCCGTCCTGGATCCCGCCACCGGCGAGGCCCTGACGACCGTGTCGAGCGGGTCGACCGATGACGCCCTGGCCGCGGTCACGGCTGCCGCCGAGGCCGGCCCCGCCTTCGCCGCCCTGTCCCCGCTGGACCGCTCGGAGATCCTCCGACGCGCCTTCGAGCTCATGGTGGCCCGTGCCGAGGAGATCGCCCACCTGATCGTCGCGGAGATGGGGAAGGCCCTCCCCGAGGCCCGGGCCGAGGCCACCTACGCCGCCGAGTTCTTCCGCTGGTTCTCGGGCGAGGCCGTCCGCAACCTCGGGTACCTCAACACCGCCCCGAAGGCCGACAAGCGCATCATCGCCATCCACCAACCGATCGGCGTATCGCTCCTGATCACCCCATGGAACTTCCCGGCGGCAATGGCCACCCGGAAGATCGCACCGGCGATCGCGGCGGGCTGCACGATGATCCTGAAGCCCGCCTCCGACACACCGCTTACGTCGTTGGCGGTCGCCGAGATCCTCGCCGAGGCGGGGCTGCCGGACGGGGTGCTCAACGTGCTGCCGTCGCGCCGCTCCGGGGAGGTGGTCGGGGCGATGCTCGCCGACGACCGCGTGGTCAACCTGTCGTTCACCGGGTCGACCGAGGTGGGCCGGACCCTGCTCGAGAAGGCGGCCCCCCGGATCGTGCGTTGCTCGATGGAACTCGGCGGCAACGCCCCGTTCGTGGTCTTCGACGACGCCGACATCGACGCGGCGGTGGAGGGGGCCATGGTCGCCAAGATGCGCAATGGCGGCCAGTCGTGCATCGCCGCCAACCGGATCTACGTCCAGGCCGGCGTCGCCGAGGAGTTCACCGGCAAGCTCGCGGACGCCATGTCCTCGATGAAGGTCGGCCCCGGGATGGAGGAGGGCGTGACACTCGGCCCCGTCATCAACGAATGGGCCGTCTCGGACATGGCCGGGTTCGTCGAGTCCTCCACCGACCACGGGTCACGGGTCCGGGTCGGTGGCCGGCGCCCGGATCGCCGGGGGTTCTTCTTCGAGCCGACGCGGCTGGCCGACGTGCTGCCCACCGATCCGATCCTCACGACCGAGGGCGTCGGCCCGGGGCGGAACAGGGATATGCCGACCATTATGTCGCCGAGGTTCTCCGGCTTCAGCTTCTGCATAAGGTTGCGCATGCCGCCGCTCTCGAGCTGAAAAACGCCGTCTGTATCGCCGGAGGATAT
>JBFLKR010000239.1:0-7429 GCA_040883295.1 Acidimicrobiia bacterium | reverse complement strand
GAAGGGGCGACTCATCTTGGGAAATCCCCCCGGAGGGGGGATGGGGCCCACGGAGCGAAGCGGAGTGGGAGGGGGGCGGTGCCAGAGAGCGGCGAGGATCCCGCCCATGTCGGCTCCCCGATGGCGATGCGGCTCCCCCCTCCCACCGGCCTCGTTCCTCGGCCGGCGGGGCCCATCCCCCCTAGCGGGGGGATCTCCTTCTCCCCCACACCCGAACGCGAGAGGGCCCCGCCGAAGCGGGGCCCTCTCGGTCTGGAGTACTGAAGTACTCGCTACTGCAGTTCCACGCTGGCGCCGGCGGCCTCCAGCTTCTCCTTGGCGGCCTCGGCATCCTCCTTGGAGGCGGCTTCGAGAACGGCCTTCGGGGCGCTCTCCACGAGCTCCTTGGCCTCCTTGAGACCCAGGGATGTGAGGCCACGAACCTCCTTGATCACCTGGATCTTCTTGTCGCCGGCGGCGGTGATGACGACGTCGAACTCGTCCTTCTCCTCCTCGGCGGGGGCGGCACCGGCATCACCGGCACCGGCAGCGGCGACGGCCACCGGGGCGGCGGCGGTCACCTCGAAGCGCTCCTCGAACGTGTCGAGGAACTCCTTCAGTTCGAGCACGGTCATCTCCTCGAAAACGGAGATGAGCTCGTCGGTGGTCATCTTGGCCATGATCATTCCTCCTCGTCGGACTCGGCGTCGGCCTCGTCCGGGGCATCATCGGTGTCATCGGCGGAGGCCTTCGGCTCATCGGCCTCTGGCTCGTCCGCCTCGGGGGTCGGCTCGTCGGTGGGCTCGGACTCGGTCGGAGCAGCGTCGGCTTCCTCGACCGGCTCGTCGCCGGCCTCGTCCGCGGCATCGGCCGGCTCGTCGGAAGAAGCGTCAGCTTCTTCGACGGACTCGGCGACAGCCGTGTCCGCAGCGTCAGCTTCTTCAACGGACTCGGCGACAGCCGTGTCCGCAGCGCCGGCTCCTCCACCGGATTCGCCGGCGATCGGGTCCCCGGCTTCCTTCTTCTCGAGCAGTTGGGAGAGCATCGAAGCGGTGTTGCGGGTGAACGCCGCGAACAGCCCGGCTGCCCCGTAGAGGGGGGCGGCCATGGCGCCGGCGATCTTGCCCAGCAACTCGTCGCGTGACGGGAGCTTGGCGAGGGCCGACACCTGCTCCGGAGGAAGCACGTTCCCCGAGAGCAGACCGATCTTGAGGACGAACGTCTCGTTGGCCTCTGCGAAGTCGTCGAGCGCCTTGGCGGCGGCGACGGCGTCCTCGTTGGCGAAGGCGATGGCCGTCGGGCCCACGAGCTCGTCGGCGATCTCGTCGTGGCCGAGTTCGCGGGCGGCGATCGCCGCCAGCGACATCTTCACGACCTTGTACTCGGCGCCCGCCTCGCGCAGCGCGCGGCGCAGGGTCTGCTGCTCCTTGACGGACAGCCCGCGGTACTCGGTCAGGAAGAACGCCCGGGCGTCCTCCATCCGCTCCTTGATCTCTTCAACTGCCTGGACCTTCTCAGGTCGTGGCATGGACTCCTCCAAACGTGTGAAGGTCCCTCGAACCGGAGCCGGGGCGACCGTGACGCCCAGCGGCCCGGGAGGGACCTTGGTCTGGAGTCGTCCTGCGGAGGCGGGGAAGTCCCCATTCTGCCCGGAGGGCACCGCCGGTCTTCGGCCGAGGGATGGAGTTGTGGGACAGAGCGTACCGGTCCCAGGCCGCTGCGCAACCCGACACCGGAACGCTCGGTACTTCGGTACTTCGGTACTTCGACGACCCTCGGTCAGAAGTACAGCAGTAGAGAAGTACAGAAGTACTGCGGCAGCCCTGCTGCCGCCTCAGATCGAGACCCAGGGGGAGGTATCCACCTTGATGCCGGGGCCCATGGTGGAGCTGACCGTGGCGCTGCGGATGTAGCGGCCCTTGGCCGAGGCGGGCCGCACCCGGCGAAGCTCCTGGGCCAGCGCCTCGAGGTTCTCGGCGAGCTGGCCGACCTCGAAGCTGACCTTGCCGATCGGGGCGTGGACGATGCCGTACCGGTCGTTGCGGTACTCGATCCGCCCGCCCTTGAACTCGGTCACGGCCTTGGCGACGTCGGGGGTCACGGTGCCCGACTTCGGGTTGGGCATGAGCCCGCGGGGGCCGAGCACCCGGCCGAGCTTGCCGACCTCGGCCATGAGGTCGGGGGTGGCGATGGCGAGGTCGAAATCCGGCTCCCGGCCGCCGGCGATGGCCTCGACGAGCTCGGCGCCACCGACCACGTCGGCTCCGGCGGCGGTGGCATCGGCGTGCTTGTCGGCGGGGGCGAAGACCGCCACCCGGACGGTCTTGCCGGTCCCGGCGGGGAGCGAGACGGTGCCGCGCACGAGCTGGTCGGCCTGGCGGGGGTCGATGCCGAGGCGGAAGGCCGCCTCGACCGTTTCGTCGAACGAGGCCGAGGCGAGCGTCTTGACGAGCTCGACGGCCTCGGCGACCTGGTAGGCGTGCTCCGCGTCGTAGCGGGACGCCGCGTTCATGTACTTCTTGCCGTACTTCGGCATGGTGTTCTCCTTGGTCCAAGCGGGCCGACCTCGGGGGCCGGTCCCTCCCAGCGGAATGTTGTGTTGTCGCCGGGCGGCGGCTTCGCCGCCCCCCTCCCATCGGCTACGCCGGTGGGTCCCATCCCCCCTGCGGGGGGATCTCTTCCAATCGACCGAGTTTCGGCGCAGCCGAAATCTCGATTCGACTGGCCCGCAGGGCTAGTCGACCACTTCGATGCCCATCGACCGGGCGGTGCCCGAGACGATGGCCATGGCTGCCTCGACGTCGTTGGCGTTGAGGTCGGGCATCTTGGTCTCGGCGATCTCGCGCACCTGGGCGGAGGTCACCGTGCCCACCTTCTGCGTGTGGGGGACGGGCGATCCCTTCTGCAGGCCGGCGGCCTTCTTCAGCAGCACGGCGGCGGGCGGCGTCTTGGTGATGAACGTGAAACTCGTGTCCTCGTAGACCGAGATCTCGACGGGCACGATCGTGTCCCCCATCGACCCCGTCTCGTCGTTGAACGCCTTGACGAAGTCCATGATGTTGACGCCGTGCTGGCCGAGGGCCGGGCCGACCGGTGGCGCGGGTGAGGCACCCCCGGCGGGGATCTGCAGCTTCAGGATGGTCTTCAGGTTCTTGCGACCCATGGTGGTTCCTCTCGTCGTCGTTGGCGTCGGCCAGAAGCGAGTCGGGTGGCGTCCGGGGAGCAGCCGGGCGGCCCGACGACCGACGACGGTGGATCAGTTCTTGATGATGTCCTCGAACCCCAACTCGACCGGGGTATCCCGGCCGAAGATGTTGACGAGGACGACCACCTTGGACTGGTCCAGGTTGATGGATTCGATGCTGCCGTTGAAGTCCGCGAAGGGGCCGGTGGCGACGCGGACGCTGTCGCCGACCTCCCAGGCGGGCTTGTACGAGGCGGCCTTCTTGCCCCCCTCGGTCTTTTCCGGCTCGCCGAGGAAGCGGCGCAGCTCGCGACGGCTCAGGGGTACCGGCTTGGTGCCCGAGCCCACGAAGCCGGTCACGCCGGGGGTGTTGCGCACGGCGTACCACGTCTCGTCGTCGAGGTACATGCGGACGAGGACGTAGCCCGGGAGCATCTTCTTGCTCACCGTGACCTTCTTGCCGGACTTGATCTCGACCACGTCCTCCATGGGGATGAGGATCTCGAAGATCCGATCCTCGAGGTGCATGGACTTCGAGCGGTTCTCGAGGTTGGCCTTGACCTTGTTCTCGTGACCGGAGTAGGAGTGGATGACGTACCAGTCGCCGGGCTTCTCCCAAGGGGCGAGCACCGGCTCCTCCTCGACGGCCTCCTCGTCGGCGACCTCTGCCTCGGTGGTGTCGACGTCGCTCACTGCAACAACTCCAGCAACGAGAAGACGCCTTCCCGGAAGCCCAGGTCGAGCAGGAACACGAAGCCGGTGAGGGCGATCGTGGTGATGAGGGTGACGGTCGTGAAGGCGATCATCTGCTCGCGGGTCGGCCAGGAGACGCGCTGGAGCTCGATCCGGACCTCCTTCAGGAACTTGAGGAGGCGCTTGTGGATCGGGAGGTCGCTCTTCTGCTTCGACGCCTGCCGACCCGGCGGGCGCTTCTCGGCCTCCGCCGCCTTGTTGCGGCGCTCCTCGCGAGCCTGGAGGCGGCGCATCTCTCTGTTCATCGTTGCGACTTCCTGGTGGTTGTCGGTCGGGCGGTCGGGGATCGCCGGTTGGTCGGACCCCGTCGGCAGGGGTGGCGGGACTCGAACCCACAACCTACGGATTTGGAGTCCGTTGCTCTACCAATTGGAGCTACACCCCTCGGGATGGCTGCCGAGTATACGGGTGGGTCGGTCCTTCTGGAAACCGTCGTCACTGGGCGCCGAGCACCCGGGACCGCCGGGCCAGCACCACCGCCACCGCCGCGGCCGCCGCCGACACCGCCCCCGCCGACCAGCCGATGGCTGCCCGACGGCGCCGTCGCTCGATCGGCGTAGACCGGTCGAGGCCGGCCATCACCCGCTCGGCGAGCCCGGCGGGGGCCCGATGGGGCGGGAGCTCGGCGAGATCGGCTATCGCGTCGCCCGCCGCGTCGCACGACCCGACGTCGGCCTGGCACGCCAGGCACGACTCGAGGTGGACCTCCATCCAAGCCGACACGGGGCCGACCTCGAGGGCGGCATCGGGGACGTCGCCGCGGACGAGTCGGCAGCCGAGACGGGCGACCGGGAAGCGGAGCAACCCTCTCATGCCTCGTCCTCGTCCTGGGCGGCGAGCACCCGCCGCAGCCGGAGGTGGGCCCGATGGAGGCGGACCTTGGAGGCACTCACCGTGATGCCGAGGGCGTCGGCGATCTCCTCGTGGGACCATCCCTGGACGTCCTTGAGGACCACCACCGCCGCCTGGGCCTCGGGCAGCCGGTCGAGCGCGGCCTCGAGGTGGTCCCGCAGCTCGCGGCGCAGCCCGGCGAGGGCCGGGTCGGCGTCGGGGACCGGGTGGAGGTGCCGGTCGGGGTCGAGCTCGTCGTGGTGGTGGCGGGCGTCACGGGTGCGGGCGGTCCAGGCACTGTTGACGGTGATGCGGTGCACCCAGGTGCCGAAGGCGGCATCGCCGCGGAACCGCGGCAGCGCCCGCCACGCCCGGATGAACGCCTCCTGGGTGACGTCGGCGGCGAGATGGGGATCCCGGGTGAGCCGGAGGGCCAACGTGTACACCTCGTCCTGGTGGGTGGCGACCAGCTCCCCGAAGGCGTCCCGGTCGCCGTCCTTCGCCCGCTCGAGGGGCGTCGAGGGTTGGACGTCGGGGTGGCTCACGGGGTTACCACTGCGTCGAGGGTCATGGCGGGGCCATCGTCGGTGGCGAGGGTGACCGTGCGGCGGTCGTCGTCGACCGTGACGGTGAGCCGGCAGGGGGCGGCGGCGGGCACCGGGGCCCGGAACCGGGCCTTCGCCGAGGCGAGGGGGGCCAGGCCGCTGCGGTCGCCGATGGCGGCCGTGGTGCACCAGGCCGACAGCAGGAGCCCGTGGCAGACGATGCCAGGGAGGCCGGCGGCGACGGCGCTGTCGTGGTCCCAGTGGATGGGGTTGAGGTCGCCGGAGGCGGCGGCGTAGCCGACGAGGTCGGCGCGCGAGGCCGACCGCTCCGGACCGGTCGGGTCGTGGGGCCCGCGGGCGTCGACCGGCGGCTCGGGGCGCTCGTCAGCCTCGTCGGGAGTGGTTCCGGTGACGATGAACGTGGAGGCGGCGTCGAGCACCCGGCCCCCGGGGCCGTCGGCGGTGAGCGAGAACGAGACCCAGGCGTTGTCACCGCGGGCCCGGACCCGCGTCACCTCGCCGGTGACGACGAGGGGGACGTCGTGGTGGAAGGGGGCGTGCCAGGCGAACGACTGGTCGGCGTGGACGACGCCGCCGCCGTGGGCGGCGACGTCGGGGTCGGCGAGGAACTCGGGCGCGATGGCGAAGAGGATGGCCCCGGCCCAGGCCGGCGGGGCAGCGTCGAGCCATCGCCGGTCGTCGTCACCCGTGACTGCCACCCATCGAGCGGTCGTGGCCGACGTGGGGACGAGGGTCGCCGGTCCGTACCGACGCCCGTCGAGGACGGTCAGGTCACCCATCGCCCGCGAGCGTACCGGCCATGGCTCGCTGGCGCCTCGCCGCTCCCAACGACCGGCCCTGCCTCGAGCTCGAGCATCCTCGTAGAGTGACGCGACCGACCGGGAGGCAGTGTGGCCGGGGAGAGCGTCCGAAGGTCCCCAGAAGTCGAAGCCGTCTTTCGGCGGATCTGGAAGGCGTTCGTCGACGGTTCCGAGGCGGCGTTCCGCAACCTCATGAGCAGCGACGCCGGGTTCCGACTGATCCTGAGTGCCGACGACCAATGGTTCGCCGGTCCCGACCTCGCACCCATGTTCGCCGAGCGTGGCAGGGTGATGGACGTCGAGCGCCTCGAGTTCGAGCGCCTCGAGGCCTACGAGAAGAACGATGTCGGATGGGTCGCCGCCGAGGTCACCGTGACGATGCGCTCCGGTGTGTCCCGAACCTTTCGAACGACGACGACCCTCGTCATCGAGGACGGTGTGTGGAAGGTGATCCAGATCCACACGTCGGTCGGGGTCCCACAGGCGGATGTCTTCGGAGTGGAGCTCGACGAAGGGCTGTCGGCGTTGATCGCCTCGCTGGAGGACGACACCGCCGCCGAGATCTCCGACCTGGCCGGCACGAGCGGGATCGTGACCTTGATGTTCACGGACATCGAGGACTCGACGCACCTCTCGGCAGTTCGGGGAGACGGCCGCTGGTCCCAGGACATCCAGGCTCATCTGGGCGCCGTTGAGCACATCGTCACCGATCACGGCGGCCGGGTCGTGAAGACGCTGGGCGACGGGTCGATGGCGGCCTTCTCGTCTGCAACGAGCGCGGCACGTGCCGCGCTCGACATCCAGCAGATGGAGTCCGACGACGAGCTACGGGTTCGTATCGGTGTCCACACCGGTGAGGCCGTGGCCATCGGCGATGACTACGCCGGTGTTGCGGTGGCGAAGGCCGCGCGGGTCGCCTCGGCCGCCCACGGCGCCGAGATCCTGATCTCGTCCGCCACCCGGGAGCTGCTCGATCGGTTCACCTGCGAGACGGGTCCGGAGCGGGTCGTCGAACTGAAGGGCTTGCCGGGTACCCACCGGCTCATCCCCTTGCTGTCGCTGGGTCGCTGAACTCCCTGCCGGGAGCGGCACGCCAGGCAGATGGTCCCCGGGACCGATCAGCCGCCGACGGCGCAGCGCACCTCGGCGCCGGCCCCGATCGGGACCGTGGCGGCCCCACCGAGGGCGGTGGTGCCGGACTCGTCGATCACGAGGCCGCTCGTCTCGACGACGGCGCCGTCACAGGCGGGCACGGCGGTGATGCCGATCTGCTCGACGTGGACGTCGCCGGGTGCGGGGATCGCCACGATGGCGGT
>JBFLKR010000238.1:0-9448 GCA_040883295.1 Acidimicrobiia bacterium | reverse complement strand
GTGGACGACTCGCTTGCGTAGCAGGAGTCCGGCGCCCTTGGGATCCCCGACCCACCCAGTGGGCAGGGCGTCGGCGATGGCCCGGCTCACCACGATCTCCCCGGCGTCGGCCGACCCCTCCATGTCGGTCGTCGCTGAGGCGGTGGGGCCGGTCACGATGAGTTCCCGATGCGTGTCGCCCACCAAGAAGAAGTCGATGGGACCGGTGTGGACGCCGACCGACATCTTCAGGTGGACCCGGCCTACGGAGGTCTGGATCTCCTTCGACACCCGGAGGGCTGCCCGCATCTCGACGGCGGCGGCGGTGGCCTGCAGGACGTGGTCGGGAGACTCGAAGAGCAGCAGCAGGGCGTCGCCGCCGAACTTGAGCAGGCTGCCGCCCCGCGCATAGGCGGCTCGGAGCATCGCCCCGAAGACTGTGTCGAGGACGGCCGTCAACTCCTCGGCGCCGATCCGGCCCAGGCGGGCCAACCGCTCCGAGAGGGCCGTGAAGCCGGAGATGTCGACGAAGACGAGCGACCCGTCGACGACCTGCCAGGTGCGACCGGGCGCGTCGAGGTCCCATTCGACGGAGATCCTCGGCGTGTACGGGGCCAATGCCCCGCGTTGGGTGGCGACCACGACCCTCCCAGCGGGTGGCGTGGCCGGATCCTAGGACCTGGTGTCGGGCCGGCTCAGCCCACCACGAACACGCCGTCGACGACCTCGCCCTCCAGCACGACGGGGAAGTCCGACCAGGTCACGTCGCCCTCGGTCGGCAGGCCCGCCAACTCCACCTCGCCGTAACCCTCGATCGGGATCGAGAGGCCACCGCATTGGGGCGGGAACGACTCGAGCAGGTTCTCACAGAGTCGCACCCCGTCGCTGGTGGCCACGATGAAGCCGGCGGCGGTCACCCGTCCGGGTGCGCCGTCCAGAAGGTCGGCAATCGTCACGTCGCCCAGCTCGGCCGGGAGCTCGGGGGCTTGGCCCTCGCCGTTGGAGGGGTCGTCGGCGCAGTTCGGTTCGCCGGGGAGGCAGGTCTCGCCGGCGGCGTCGCCGGCCACGTTGCCTTCGTCGAGCGGCAGGGCGCCCTCGTCGGCCGGGGTCGAGCAGGCCGCCAGGGCGAGGACGCCGATGGCGATGAGCAGGGTGATGCGCATGGGTGGTCTCCTTCCGTTCGGGGGTTGGACGACGCCAGCCCCGGACCGGTTCCCATCAGCCGCCCCGGACCTCGGTCTCGAGGTCGCCCGGCTCCCAGCGGGGCTCGAGCGCGGCCAGGCCCGGGCCATCCCGGAGCTGGCCGTCCATGAAGGCGAGCAGGTGGTCGGACACGATCGGCACGACCCGGTCGGCGGGGATCGGTCCCTTGAGGCCGATCCAGGGGGCGGCCGGCGAGAACTCGGGCATGAGGATGAAGTCGAAGTGCTCGGCGCCGACGATGCCCTGCCACCAGGCGATGGGAGCGGTGTCGGCGATCGCCGCCAACAGAGCGTCGTTCTCGTCGCCGCGCCACCCATCCGACCGCTGGAAGAGGGCCGGCACCGTCAGGGTGGCCGCGCGGAGGTCGTCGGGTAGCGGCTCCACCCACGCGTCGTGGCCGAGGACGGCGTCGCAGCGGTCGTCGGTGAGGCAGAAGCGGACCGCCGCGCCGCCGCCGGTGGAGTGGCCGTAGACGCCGACGGTCTCGAGGTCGGCGACCTCGCCCAAGCCGTCGAGACGCCCGTCCGCGAGGGCATCGAGGACGAGGTCCAGGTCGCCGGCGTAGGTCTCGACGAGCAACTCCCGGGCTTCGCGATAGGCCTCGGGACCGACGTCGTCCTCATCAGGCAGGGCCTCGGGGTCCCACCGGACGACGGTGCCGTCGTCGAAGCGGGTGGCGATCGCCCCGTAGGTGTGGTCCGGGGCGAGCACGAGGAAGCCGTGGGAGGCGAGCCGCTCGGCCTGGTCGACGGCGACGGTGCGGAAACCCCGCCACCCGTGGCTGTAGACCACGACGGGCAGGTCGTCGCCGACCGGCGTCGCGCCCTCGATGGCGGCGGTCTGGGTGTAGCGGGCGTGGTCGAGGAACCAGTCGGGGAACCCCAGATAGTTGGCGATGGCCGCACCCCGAACCTCGATCTCCTCCTCCCAGGTCACCGGCTCGCCCGTGTCGGCGGTGGGGTACCAGGCCTGCACCACGATCCGGCGGGGCCCGTCGGCGTCCCCGTAGGCCTCCGGGCGCTCCGTGTCGACCAACTCGAATGACGCGGTGCCGACGGCGTCGGGCCCGTCGGGGGCCTCGAGATCGGGGATCGGCAGCAGGATCGGCAGGGTCACCACGGCGAGGCCCACGACGCCGGCCGTGACGAAGCGTCCGGGGCCGGGCGGCTCGGTGCGGGGTGGGGCGACGAGGTCGAGGACGACGATGATCGCCGCGGCCACCCAAGCGGGCCAGAGCTGCCAGCGGGGCCCCTCGATGGCGAGTTGGGCGATGACGGCCGCCCCGACCAACAGGCTCGTGAGACCGCGACGGCGGCCCGGCAGCCCGAGCAGGACGATGCCGATCACCACGACGATGACGAGGACGATTTCGGCGAAACGCACGGCGGCAGCGTATTGGCTGGGAGATGGAACCCGCGCATCCTCACCATCCCGCTACGATGGTCCTGCGACCCCGAGGGGTCGTCGGGCGGCCACGCACTTGGCGCCCGGTACCAGTCGAGAGGACGTTCCGTTGAACCTGTTCGTGGGCAACCTGCCCTTCACCACCACCGATGCCGAGCTGCATCGCATGTTCGAGCCCTATGGCACCGTTGATTCGGCCCGGGTCATCACCGACCGCGAGACCGGTCGCTCCCGTGGCTTCGGCTTCGTCGAGATGCCGGACGAGGCGGCCAACGCCGCCATCGAGGCGCTCGACGGCTCCGACATCGGTGGCCGCAATATCACGGTCAACGAGGCCCGTCCTCGCCGCTGACCTCGATCGATCCCGATCCCACGATGCCCCGGCCCAGCCGGGGCATCGTTGCGTTCAGGGTCGGCAGACCTCACAGGGGCGGTAGCCGGCGGCCTCGGCGTCGGCGAGGGAGCGGAACGGGACCTGGTGGGCCTCGGTGATCCGCCGGGCGTGGCGACACGTCGGGAAGCAGACGATGCCGGTCGTGTTCGATCCGAGGTAGCGGATGCCGCGTCGGGCCAGGTTCTCCAGCCCTTCGGGGTCGGCGCCCTCGGACTCGAGGAGCAGGTGCTTGATGTCGGACCCGCCGAGGCTGTAGGCCCCGATCCGACCATCGCTGCGGACGACCCGGTGACACGGGACGATGAGCGGCACCGGGTTGGTGGCCATGACCGATCCAACCGCACGGGTCGCCCCGGGGCGGCCGACGCCGGCCGCCAGCCAGCCATAGGGGCGGACCTCGCCGCGGGGGATCGACGCCGTGAGGTCGAGCACCGCCCGCTGGAACCCGGTGAGGGTCCGGAGGTCGAGCGGCAGGTTGCCGGGGCGGCCGTCCTCGAGGGCCCGGTCGAGGTGCTTCGCCCAGGCGGTCGGGGGTCGGGCCTCGACGAGTCGTCGCCCGAAGCGGGCCTGGTGGCGCTCGTCGAGGTCGTCTCCGGGCAGGTCGACGGACACCACGCCGGTCGGGTTGAAGGCGACGACCACGTCGCCGGCCGGGGAGTCGTGGATCATCGCGCCGTCGACGAGGCCGGTGCCCAACAGCACGGCGTCGTCGGTGCCGGGTGGGGCAGGGACGCGGGTTTCGGTGAGCAGGCGCTCGAGGTGGTCGGTCACTGTTCGTCCTCCATGATCGCCCGGAGCCGGCCGTGGCCCCGGTGCACGTCGGCCTTGACGGTGCCAACGGGCCGGTCGAGGGCCTCGGCGAGCTCGTCGTAGGACAGGCCCACGACGTGGCGGAGCACCACGGCCCGCCGTTGGCGGGGCGAGAGCGCTGCGAACCGCCGGTCCCAGGCGTCGTCGTCGGCCGGTTCGGGGTCGTGGCGCCCGTGCACGTCGTGGAGCGCCACCGGCGTGGGGCGGCGCGACCGGTCCCTGGCGTGGTTGCGACCCAGGTTGAGGGCGATCGTCCAGACCCAGCCGCGCAGGCGCAGCGTCCGGATGCGGTCGGGGTCGTAGGTCGTGAGGGCCCGGTAGGCACGGATGAAGGCCTCCTGGGTGAGGTCCTCGGCGTCGGCGGGGTGGAGTCGTCGCAGCCCGGCGTGGACGTCGTCCCGCAAGGCGGCGACCAGGTCGGGGAACGCCTCGTCGAGGTCGACGGCGAGGCGCTCGGCGAGGGAGTCGGTCACGGCGGCGACGGTACCGGGCGAGGTGGGCAGCATGTCAGGGGGAAGAACCCCATCGTCGCTGCGAGGGTTGCACCCGTTCCTGTCGGGCTGGCCCATCGTGGGGATGGGCGGGCCCGACAGGTTCGAGCGAGCGGGGTGGGAGCGGACCACGGCCAGCCACCACGCGAGGGGCCGAACGGGGTGGGGTCTCGGCCAGCGGCTCGGCTGGCGAACGGCGTGAGGGCTCGCCGAGCGGCCCGATCGACCGTTCAGGACTCGCCGAGGGATTCGGCCGGCGGGGTGAAGAACGGCCAGACGAGGTGGTCGACGAACGGGGTCGGGTCTCCGGTCCAGCCGAGGGCGGCGATCTCCCCGCGGGTCCGCCGTCCCGACACGGTGCGGAAGAGCTCGAATGCCGATCCCCGCAGCTCGGCGGCGGGGGCATCGAGGCCCATGAGCCACTCCATGCCGACGTCGGTGGCGACCACCCGCAGGGTCGGCAGTCCCGCCCGGGGGAACCCGCGCCGCAGGCCCCGGATCATGGCGTCGAGCGCCCCGACCAACTCCGCGCTCGTGCGGGCGTTGCGATCGCCCAACGCTCCTCGCAGGTCCTGTTCATGGATCACCGCGTCGCCGAGCACGGCGCCCGGCAGCGTCTCGACGGGCTGGGGGCCGAGGGCCTCGGTCTCGAAGGTGGCGCCGAGACCGGCCGACGTCGGGTGCTCGAGGATCGAGTCCAGCTCGCCCGTGAGTTCGTCCCACTCGATGAGGAGGTCGTCGATCGACATCGCTGCCCGGTCGGCGACCTGTCGCTCCGTCCAAGGGTCCCCGCCATAGCCGTCCAGCTTCCCCTCGACGACGTCGGCGGCGAGGCCGGTGAGGTGGGCCACCAGGTCACGGATCGTCCAGCGGGGGGCGGCGGGGACGACGACGGACGGGTCCGCCGTCGACACGAGGTCGGCGATCCGGGCCTGTACCGATCGGTAGGAGCCGGCGACCATGCCGCGAACGCTACGCGCCGGATGGACGGCCACCGACCGTCGCCGAGGCGGCTTTTCGCGTGGTCAGGCCGGCCGGCGGAGGCCCTTGGGGGTGGTTCGCCAGCCGGCGTTCGTGAGCGCCGCTCCGAGCGGATGGTCGGCCACCGGCCGGCCGTCGACGGTGAGCAGTTCGAGGCGCCGGTGCCGACGGGCCACGTCGGTGAGCAGTTCGGCGACCGCCGCCGGTGGAAGCTCGGCGAACAGGTGCAGCGCCCGCCCCCCGGCCTCCCAGTAGCCCCCCAGTGACCCGTCGGCGACCAGCACGTGGGCGCCGGCCGCCCGGGCGAGGCGCACGTCGGTCTCCGGCCACGACAGCGAGGCGCCCCAGGGGTTGGCCGGGTCGGTGGCGGCGAGGGCGAGGAGACCGGGCGACTCCCGCCCCCGCAGGCGGTCGACCGCGCCGGGGGCGGCGAACTGGGCGCCGCCGAGGCCCTCGACGAAGTAGCCGCGGCGCAGCTTGCCGATCTCCTCGAGATGGGCGAGGACCGGGTACAGACCCGAGAAGCCGCCCGGCACGCCCTCGGCGGCCACCACCGACCGGGTCACGACGCCGTGGCGCTCGACGAGTTGGTCGGCCCAGGCCGTCGCCCGGGATTCCGGCGCCGTCTCGGGCACGTCGACGAGCGACCACCGGCCCTGGGTGTGGCCGGGGAACCGCGACGGCAGCGCCCGGGCCCGGGATCGACTCGATCGTCCGCGTGACAGGAAGGCCCACACCGGGGCCAGGGTGTCGTTGGTGACCTCGCCTGCCCAGACGAGGTCCCACAACGCCTCGGCGACCTCCTCGGGATCCCCGCCCTCGGCGGCGGCGTAGAGGTCGGGGAAGAACGAGGCGCCGCGTGCCTCGAGGTGGGCCCGGAGGGCGCCGTGGATCGGCCCGGTGGGAGGCTCCTCGCCGGTGGGGGTCCAGAGCAGCGGCAACTGGTCGCGGGCGTAGAGGGCGAGGCGACCGTCCCGACGTCCCAGTCCGCCCCGACCGACCCAGACGACCTCGCCGGTGACGAAGAGGCGGTCGAGGTCGTCGAGGCCGCGGGTGGTGCGTACCGCGAGGAGGTCGCGGGCGAGGACCGACGCCGGGATGGCGGCGCCCTGGAGGGTGGCGACCACCTCGTCGACGGTGCGGGGGGTGGGATCGGTCGACACCCGCTGCCACAGGCCGACGAAGGCAGCGAACCGGTCCGGGGGCACCGGCTCGATCTCGGCCCGGAGCCCGGCGAGCGTGCGCCGCTTGATACGACGCAGGACGTCGGCGTCGCACCATTCGCGATCGGTCGCCGCCCGGCGGAAGGCGCCCTCCACCACCCGGGGTGCCAACCGGTGAAGGGTCTGGTCGACGACCGCTGCCGGGAGTCCCAAGGACTCGGCGGCCTCGGCGGTGGTGAAGGGGCCGTGGGTGCGGGCGAACCGGCCGACGACGTCGCCGAGGGGGTCGTCGACGGGTTCGAGGAACACGTCGGGCACGCCCTGGGGGGGCTGGACGCCCAGCGCGTCGCGCAGCCGGGCGGCGTCTTCGATTGCCGCGAACCGCTCGTCGCCGCCCACCCGAACGTCGATGGCCCGACGGGCGGCCACCAACTCGCCGAGCACGGCGGTGGTGTCGAGGCCGGCCGAACGGGCGTCGACCTCGGCGAGCGACAGGGGTCCCAGCACCCGGAGCAGGTCGGCCACCTCGTCGAGGTCGCGGGCCCGACGATCGTCCGTCAGTCGCTGGACCTCGAGCTCGACCGAGGCGATGGCGTCGGGGTCGAGGAGGTCGCGGAGCTCGCCCTCCCCGAGGAGCTCGGCGAGCAGTTGGCGGTCGAGGGTGAGCGCGTTGGCCCGCCGCTCGGCGAGGGGGGCGTCGCCCTCGTAGAGGAAGGCCGCCGTGAAGGCGAAGACAAGGCTGCGGGCGAACGGGGACGGGGAGGGGGTGTCGACCTCGACGAGCTGGATGCGCCGGGCCGCGACGTCGGCGAGCACTTCCCGCAGTGACGGCAGGTCGAAGTCGTCGCGGAGGATCTCGCGGTAGGTCTCGAGCACGATGGGGAACGACTCGAATTGCTTGGCCACCGCCAGCAGGTCGGCCGACCGGCGGCGTTGCTGCCAGAGCGGTGTCCGGGACCCGGGTCGGCGCTTGGGCAGCAGCAGGGAGCGACCCGCGGCCTCCCGGAAGCGGGCAGCGAAGAGTGCCGTGTCGGGGAGGTGGGCCATGAGCAGGTCCTCGACGACGTCGGGGTCGGGGACGAGGTCGTCGGCGTCGGGGACGCGGTCGGCGTCGATGAACCGGAAGGCGATGCCGTCGTCGGACCAGATGACGTCGACGTCGTGGCCGAAGCCATCCCGAAGGTGGTGGGTGAGGGCCATGGCCCACGGGGCGTGCACCCGTGCGCCGAGGGGGGAGTGGATGACGACCCGCCAGTCACCGATCTCGTCGAGGAAGCGCTCGACCACGATCGTCCGGTCGGAGGGGATGACCCCGGTGGCCTCGCGCTGCTCGCCCAGGTAGGCGACCAGGTTGGCCGCCGCGTGGCCGTCGAGGCCCAGGTCGTCGGTGAGCCGGTGGGTGGCGGTGGCCGCGTCGTCGGCGGCCAGCTCGCGGAGGAAGGTGCCCACGGCCCGCCCGGTGGGGAGTGGTCGCCCCGGCGCGTCTCCATGCCAGAAGGGCAGCCGGGCGGCCGGCTCACCCGGAGCGGGCACCACCTCGACGCGGTCGTGGGTGATCTCGGTGATCCGCCACGAGGTCGTGCCGAGTACGAAGACGTCGCCCTGGCGCGACTCGTAGACCATCTCCTCGTCGAGCTCGCCGACCCTGGTGCCCTCGGGGAGGGTGACCCGGAACGTGCCGCGGTCGGGGATGGTGCCCGGGTTGGAGACGGCCAGGCGATGGGCGCCCGGCCGGGCCGCCACCGCGCCGGTGAGCCGGTCCCACGTGACCCGGGGGCGGAGCTCGGCGAACAAGTCGGACGGGTAGCGGCCGGCCAGCATGTCGAGCGTGGCGTCGAATGGCCCGTGCCCGAGCGTGGCATAGGGCGCGGCGCGGCGCACGAGGTCGAACAGGTCGTCGGCGGTGCGGTCCCCGACCGACACGACGGCGACCAGTTGCTGGGCGAGGACGTCGAGGGGGTTCTGGGGGATGGCCGTCTCCTCGACCTCGCCGTGGCGCATGCGGTCGGCCACGACCGTGGCCACGAGGAGGTCGCCGCGGTGCTTGGGGAAGACGCTCGCCCGGGAGGTCTCGCCCACCCGGTGGCCGGCCCGGCCCACGCGCTGGAGCCCGGACGCGACCGAGATCGGGGCTTCGACCTGCAGGACCTGGTCGACGGCACCCATGTCGATGCCGAGTTCGAGGGTGGAGGTGGCGACCACGGCCGGGAGCTCGCCGCGCTTGAGGGCGTCCTCGATCTCGAGCCGTTGGTCTCGGCTGACCGACCCGTGGTGGGCGCGGGCCACCTCGGTGCCGGCGAGCTGGTTGAGCTCGTTGCAGATCCGCTCGGCCAGTCGACGGGAGTTGGCGAAGACGATCGTCGAGCGCTCCTCGCCGATCGCCCGGAGCAGCTCGGGGTAGATCGACGGCCAGATCGAGCGCTGCGGCCGGCCGGTGTCCTCCAACTCGCCCGGCGGGTTGGTCATGTCCTCGACCGTGACCCGCACGTCGAGGGCCAGGTCGGGTGGTCCCCCGGACGTGGCGTCGACGATGGTGACCGGGCGTGGTTCCCAGCCGTCGTCGCCGGGGATGCCACCGGCGAGGAACCGGCCGATGGCCTCGAGCGGCCGCTGGGTGGCCGAGAGCCCGATGCGCTGGGGCTCGGCCTCGGGGAGCTCGGCGAGACGCTCGAGCGAAAGGGCGAGATGGGCGCCTCGCTTGGTGCCGGCGACGGCGTGGACCTCATCGACGATGACCGTGCGAACGGAGGCGAGCGTCTCCCGGTGGCGGGAAGTGAGCATGAGGTAGAGCGACTCGGGCGTGGTGATGAGGATGTCGGGCGGGTGGCGCAGCATGCGGCGGCGCTCGTCCTGGGGCGTGTCTCCGGTGCGGATGGCGACGTCGATCTCGGGGAGGGGATCGAGGCCGAGCCGCTCGGCGGTGGTCCGAATGCCACGAAGGGGGGCGCGGAGGTTGCGCTCGACGTCGTGGGCGAGGGCTTTGAGGGGAGAGACGTAGAGGACGCGGGTGCGAGCGGTGCGGT
>JBFLKR010000237.1:0-3090 GCA_040883295.1 Acidimicrobiia bacterium | reverse complement strand
CCCCCGCTCCCCCCCCACCTGCGCCCCCCGCGCGGCCAACCGGGTGGGGGGCGTGGGGGCCGTCGTATGGGGGTCGGCGCCCACGGCCCCGGCACCAGGCACGACGGTACGTCGGTACCACGGACGGAGCGAGGCCCGGGGCCTCGAGCCCCGGGCCTCGTCGTCTTGTCGGCTCTCCTGCCGTCGTACGGTCGTACCGTCGTACCGCCGCCCTACGGGCGGCTCACCACGGTTGCCAGGTCGGGCTCGTCGGGTCGAAGCCCTGGATGATGAACGCCGGCGTGTAGGCCAGCGCCACCAGCACCACGGCGATGATGAACCAGAACCCCAGCGAGTCGAGGATCGCCGGCCCCTCTGACGCCGGGACGATCGAGTCCGAGGTCTCGAACTCCAGCTCGTGCACCCGGGCGGGTTGGCGGGAGGCCATCGTCCGAATGAGGTTGTAGAAGAACATCGCCCCGGCGATCACCATCATGAACCCACCGATGGCGGCCAGCGAGTCGCCCTCGAACCACGAGGCGTTGCCGTACGTCGCCTGGTTGATCGGCACCCGTCGCGGCTGGCCGTTGAGCCCCGAGACCATGAGGCCCCGGCCGAACACGAGGACCCCACCCGCGTACAGCCACGCCTGCACGAGGGCGAGGCGATCACTGAACAGGCGTTTGCCGGTCATGTGCGGCACGAGCCAGTAGGCGATGCCCATGAACGACAGGGCGACCGCCGAACCCACCGTCATGTGGAAGTGGCCGGGCACGAACGAGGTGTTGTGGACCACCTTGTTGACGGTGGCCGAGGCATTGATGAGCCCCGACATGCCGCCGAACAGGAAGGTGATCATCGCCAGGATGTTCGTGGCCGCCAGCGGGTCCTTCCACGGCAGCCTGGGGATCCAGCCCAACAGGCCCTTGCCGCCCTTCTTGCGCCCGCCCTCCTCGAGGGCGGCCATGAGCGTGAAGGCGGTGATCACCGACGGGAAGAAGACGGCGAACGTCAGCAGCCCGTGCACGAACTTCAGGCCCTCGTCGACGCCCGGGTCGGTGAACTGGTGGTGGAGGCCGACCGGGGTCGACAGCAGCAGGAACATGATGAACACGACCCGCACGACCGGGTCGGAGAACAGCCGTCCCCCGGCCCGCTTGGGTACCACCAGGTACCAGGCCACGTACGCCGGCAGGAGCCAGAAGTAGACGATCGGGTGGCCGGTGAACCAGAACAGCGTTCGGGTCAGCAGCGGGTCGACGCCGTCGATGAGACCGAGCGACCACGGCAGCAGGAACACCAGCACCTCCACCGCGATGCCGATCGAGGCGAGACCCCACATGAGGTAGGTGGCGATGGACGCGTAGGAGATGAGCGGGATCCGCTCACCCGGGTTGTCCTTGCGCCAGGCCCGCAGGGTGACGAGCTGGTTGGCCAGCACCGCCCAGGTGCCCACGACGAGCAGGGCGGCGCCGAGGTAGTACATCCAGCTCGCCTGCAGCGGTGCGTACATGGTGTAGAGCACGGTCGCCTCGTCGGCGAGCAGCGCGAACGTGGCCAGGGCGATGCCCACCGCCGACAGCCAGAACGACGCCTTGACGAGCCACGTCTGGCTGAGCGGCCGGTTGAAGCCCCGCATGGTGGCGTACTGCAGCCAGCCGTTCGAGAACGTGAAGGTGAAGACGATCGCGAGCGCCACGCCGTGGATGCTCAGCCCCTGGTAGTAGCTGTTGAGCCCGACCGACTCGTAGAAGTCGTGGCCGGCCCGGTCGAAGGCCTGCAGGGTGCCGATGGCCCCGCCGAGGGCGAGGCCCACGAACGAGAGGTAGATCTGCCAGAGCGAGTAGCGCCGCTGCACCGCACCGTCGGGCATGGCGTCGATCCGTGCCGCGAAGGTGGCGAGCGCCGCGCTCGGCTCCGGGGCGTCGTCGGGTCGATCGTCGATCATGGCGTGACCACCACCCTTCCGAACATCTGGTGGTGGCCGATGCCGCAGTACTCATGGCACACGATGCCGAACTCACCGGGCTGGTTGAACGTCTGGCTGACCCGGGTGATCTGGCCCGGGATGATCATGGCGTTGATCGACGTGTCCCAGATGTGGATCCCGTGGAGCACGTCGAGCGAGGTCATCTCGAAGTTGACCGTGCTACCGGCCGGCACCTCGATGACGTCCGGCTCCCACAACCAGGTCTGGGCGATGATGACGGCGTCGTAGGTGCCGTCGCCGTTGTCGAACACGCCCGGGTTGTCGAACGGCGGCGTGTCGCGCACCTCGGCGGGATCGATGCGGCCCTCGATGGTGGGCAGGTGGATCCCCGCCTCGACGACCGAGAAGGCGATCGCCACGATGCCGAGGAGCAGGCCGACGATGGTCGCCCCGAGGATGATCTTCTCGTAGCGGTCGAGGGTCTTGATCATCCGGCGGCCCGGTCCAGAAGGGTCGTGTAGGCCCAGATCCAGTACCCGGCGGTCACCGCCAGGAAGGCGAGCAGGAGCACGAACGTGCCCCGTGGATGGTGGTCTTCGTCGTCGTGGGTCGCGTCGGCAACCACGTCCGGCTCGTCGGCCATCTCCGTCTTCCCTCTCCTTGTCGGCATGCCCATACCGTCGCGGGCCCCAACATACCGAGCGTTAGGCAGGGTGGGGAAATTCTTCGGGGAATCGGGGGCGGCGTACCCTGCGCCGTCCCGTGTTGGACTTCGCCTCCCCCATCGAATGGGCCATCGCCGCCGTCACGGTGTTCGCCGGCGCCGCCGTGCAGGGCACCCTCGGCCTGGGCCTCGCCATCGTCGCGGTGCCGATCCTCGCCACGCTCGACACGGCGTTCGTCCCGGTGCCGATCCAGTTGATCGCCATCGTCGCCGCCATCTCGGCACTCGTGCGCGAGCGCGGCCATCTCGACGTGCGGGGGGCTGCCTGGGTGCTGGTTGGCCGGGTGCCCGGGGCCGCCCTCGGCCTCCTCGCCCTGTCGCTGCTGACGGAGCGTGCCCTCGGCCTCGTCGTGGGTCTCGTCGTGCTCTTCGGGGTCGTGGCCATGGCCCGGGGGTGGACGGTGCCGGTCACCCCGTTCACCCAGGTCGCCACCGGCGTCACGTCGGGGGCCATGGG
>JBFLKR010000236.1:0-7742 GCA_040883295.1 Acidimicrobiia bacterium | reverse complement strand
GCGCCGCCATCGCCGGCCCGTACCCCCGAAGGGCATTCGCCGTGGTGTGGCGGACCGTCCGGGCCGTCCAGCCGCGGAAGAACAACGACCGCCACGCCTCGTCGTCGTGGTCGTAGTGGTCCAACGCGTGGAGCAGGAACGCCCGCCAGGCGGCGTCGTCCATGAAGTTCCAGACCGGGAACCGCGTCATCGCCTCGAAACCGCCGGGCAGCGGGTCGGGGAGCGCGGCCGCCAGCGCCCGCTCCTCGTCCTTCCAGCCCCCGACGAGTAGCGGCAGCGTCGACTCGAGGTCGAACGCCGCCTTGGTCGTGATCGACTCCGGCGGCTCCCCGGCGTCCTCCACCCGGTGGAGGGCGGGGTCGGCCGGCGGCACCTCGATCGGACGCAGCCTCCGCAGCGCCTCGAAGCACTCCGTGGCCATCGTTCGCAGGTCCCCGAGGCTGCCATACAGCCCATGCAGCTTGCCCTCCGGGACGAACACCTCGGCGATCGACAGCCGCTCGGCGGCCATCGTCACCGTCAGTGCCGTGTCGATGCCCCAGTCGGACTGGGCCCGGACGGCCGGAGCGGCGAACAAGCGCTCGGCGGCGCCTCGTGACAGCGCGAGCTCGCCGCCGAGGGGCTGTTCGATGTCGGGCAGCATCGTGTCCGGCCAGAGGAGGGCGAACCCGTCCCGGGTGACGTGCCAGGTGATCTGGGCATCGGTGGAGGCCCGGTCGAAGTAGTGGCGGGCGACGTCCCACCCTGCGTCGAGGGCCGCCTCGGCCTTCGTGATCCACGAGGCCTCGAAGCTGCGGATGTCGGCGTCGTAGAAGTGCAGGCGCTCGGCGTCGGGGTCGGCGAGGAACGCCTCCAGACCGGTGAGCATCCCGTCGCCCTTCCCCGCCCGGACCTCCCCGATCCGTCGCTGGGCGATCACCTCGACGTCGGCCGGTGCCTCGTCGCCGAGGCGCTCGGCTGCCTCCTTGGCCGGCCCGAGGGTGTCGGGCGAGAACCCGACGGCCAGCACCCGAGCCACGGCCGGGTGGCCGGCGGCGATCCGGATCGTGCGTTCGAGGACGTCGGGGTCCTCGTACTTGAAGGGGATCGCCACCGTCGACTTCGCCACGCCAACTCCTCGCTCGTCCAGGAGCCGCGACCCTATCCATCCCCGGCGTCGTACCCTCCGCCGGTGACGACGCTGCGCATGTTCCCGCTCGGGACGGTCCTCATGCCCGGGGCATTGATGCCCCTGCGGGTGTTCGAGGATCGCTACCAGCAACTCCTCGACGAGGTGATCGAGGCCGCCGAGCCGTTCGGGATCGTCCTCATCGAGCGGGGGTTCGAGGTCGGCGGCGGCGACCAGCGGTTCGCCATCGGTACCGAGGCGCACCTCGTCGGAGTCGGTGACCTCGAGGACGGCCACCGGGGCATCGTCATCCGGGGTGGTCGCCGATTCCGGGTGGCCGAGTGGCTCGCAGACGACCCGTATCCCCGAGCCGAGGTCGAGTTCCTCGACGAGCCCGCCGGGTTCATGCCCGACGTCGACGGCGCCGAGGCCGCCATCCGCCAGTCCCACGCCCTCATGTCCGAGTTGGGCCACGACCTCGGACTCGACGAGATCGAGGTTCCCGACGACCCGGTGGTGGCCTCGTGGCTGCTCGCCTCCCTCTGCCCGGTCGGTCCCCTCGACGCCCAGGAGATCCTCGCCTCCGAGGACGCCTCGGTCCGTCTGCAACTCATCCGGGAGCTCGCCGACGACCAGTCGGCACTCTGCCGCATGCGCCTCGGCGGGGGCTAGGACCGCTCGTCGACGGCGTAGAAGAAGCCGTCGGTGCTCGGCAGGTAGATGCGACCCTCCCACACCGCCGGGGTGGCGAGGATCGGCGCCTCGCCGACCTCGAGTTCCCAGAGCGGCTCCGGCGCCCGCGGTTCGGCGAGGTCGAACGCCCGCAGCAGCCCGTCGCGGCCGGCGACGAGCAGCACGTCGTCGACGACCACTGGGGACGACCAGGCCCGTGCCCCGATCGGGGTGACCCACAGCTCCTCGCCGGTGTCCTGGTCGACGGCGACGAGGAACCCCTTGTTCGTCGCCACGTAGAGGACGCCGTCACCGAACGCCGGCGTCGCCCACAGCCCGCCCTGGGCGGGGGGCTCGGTGATCGAGAACATGCCCCAGACGTACGGATCGCCGTCGGCGTAGGGGTCGAGCTTCACGAGTTGGCCGAGCTCGCGGCCCCGGGGCAGGTAGCGCTTCCACTCCACCGGTACGTAGAGCATCCCGTCGGCGTCGACCACGATCGAGGCGTCGACGTCGTCGCCGACCCAGTAGTCGAACACGATCGGCGCCTCCCCGGCCTCCACGTCGGAGATGTCGAGGCCCATCACCCGGCCCGCCGAGGTGCCGAAGTAGACGCGGTCCTCGAAGAAGACCGGGGTGCTCTCGGCGCTCGTGGACCCGCAGCGGATCCCCACCTCGCAGCCGTCGGTGATCTTCTCGAGCAGCTCGTCGTCCCAAGTCGGCACCCGCACGAGGAGCTCGGGATCGACCGTGACTCGGCCGTTGGCGTCGTAGGCCCGGTTGAGTTTCCAGATGTAGAAGAACGAGTTCTCGGCCGAGGCGTAGAGGATGTCGTCGACGATCCGGGGAGCGGCGTCCCAATCGTTGTTCCAGCGCCCCTCGACGAACACCCGGTCACCAGCCGGCGGGCAGTCCTTGGGATCGGTGGCGGAGACCGCACCCTCCGGCAGGCACAGCTCGACGTCCCACAGCACCTCGGGGTCGCCGCGGTCCAGGGCCACGATCCGCAGCTTGTCGTCCCGGCTCCCGAAGTAGACGAGTGGGAAGCCGTCGGGGTCGATCGTGGGGCTGCCCTTGACGATGTCGCCGGTCTGGAGCGGCGTCCGGGTGGGCTCCCCGGTGGCCGTGTCCACGAAGTGGAACCGGTGGTCGTAGGCACCGACCATGAGCTCGGTCACCCCGTCGGCGCGTTCCCAGATCGCCGGTTGGCCGGTCCAGCCGTTGCCGCACCACGTCGACGTCACCCCGAGGTCGGTGGAGGGGCCGCACATGGGCTCGTCGGGGTACTGCCACACCACAGCAGGGTCGTCGGGGATGGGCCCGGTGCCCCAGAACGTGTTCGACGGGTTTCCGCGGAACGTGAGGAGGCCGGCGACGGCGTCACCCCAGGGCTGGCCGACCGCGGAGCGGTCGACCGACGGGGGCCAGTCGGTGGCAGGGGCCTCGGTCGAGTCCGTGGGCGTCGGCTGCGTGGTGCTGGTCGTCGTCGTGTCGGTCGGGCCGGCGTTCGCCGTGGTGGTGGTGCCCGTCTCGCCGCTGGGGGTGCAGGCGGCGACCACCAGGCCGAGGGCGAGGACGAGGGCGAGGCGGGCCATGCTCACCGACGATAGGGCCGGGGACGCCGTTGGTTATCGTCGCCGCATGTTCCGGGCCGTCTGCTTCGACCTCGGCGGGGTGGTGTTCGACTCCCCGTTCGAGGCCCTCGCCGAGCTCGAGGTCGAGCGGGGTCTCGAGCCGGGCTCGATCAACCGGGTCATCGTCGCCGGCGGGGCCTGGGCCGCCAACGAGCGCGGTGAGATCGCCTTCGACGAGTTCCTGCGGCGATTCGAGGACGAGTTGGGAGCGGCCGGCCTGGCCGTGGGGGCTGCCGAGCTCATGGCCCGAATCCGCACGAAGCTGCGGCCCCGCCCGGCGATGCTGCGGGCGATCGAGCGCATCCGGGAGGCCGGGCTGCTGACGGCGGCGATCACCAACAACTGGCGCGAGGCGGATGGCTCCACCACCGGTGGGAACCTGGTCGCCCGCTTCGACGTGTTCGTGGAGTCGGCCACGTCCGGACTCCACAAACCGGACCCGGCGATCTACCGGCTCGCCCTCGACCTGCTGGGGGTCGAGGCAACCGAGGCCGTGTTCCTCGACGACGTCGGCCGCAACCTCAAGTCGGCCCGAGCCCTCGGCATGACCACGATCAAGGTCGACGACCCCGACGAGGCGTTGGCCGAGCTCCAGGCGTTGCTCGGCTTCGGCCTCGCCTAGCGACCCAGCTGCTTCTCGAGGAACTTGCGGAGCTCGTCGGCGATGTCCTCGCGCTGGAGGGCCACCGCCACCGTCGCCTCGGCGAGGCCGTAGGGGAGACCCGTGTCGAGGTGGTCCTCGACGCACGGCACCCCGAGGGCGCCCTCCCGGCGGGCGAGGGCGTCGATGGCGTCGGTCACCTGGATCTCGCCCTGGGCGCCCGGCTCCGATCGCTCGATCTCGTCGAAGATCGCCGGCGTGAAGACGTAGCGGCCGACGAGGGCGAGGTTCGACGGGGCGTCGGCCGGGTCCTGGGGCTTCTCGACGGCGCCGGTGACCTCCCAGAGGCCATCGGGCCGCTGCTCGGCATCCACGATCCCGTACCGGAACAGCAGCTTTGGGTCGACCTCCTCGAGGGCAAGCACCATCCGACCGTCGTAGGCCTCGGTCATCTCCCGGAGGAGCGTCGAGCCGGGGAGCGGGAACCGGTCCGAGAGCAGGCAGCTGAACGGCCGGTCGCCCACCGCCTCTCGGGCACAGAGGATGGCGTGGCCGAGGCCGAGCGCCTCCTCCTGGATGACGTAGCGGAACCGGACGTGCTCGAGGCCCTCGAGGGGCGCGCCCATGGTGAAGTGCTCGAGGATTCGATCGTCGGAGAGGACGAAGACCACCTCGGTGGCACCGGCCGCCACCGCCTCCTCCACCACGTACTGGATGGTCGGCTTCTCGAGGACCGGGATCAGGGGCTTGGGGACCGTGCGGGTGGCGGGCCGCATGCGGGTCCCCCTGCCTGCGGCGGGGATGACGGCGACATCGATCATGCCCCCGAACCTAGGTGGGCGTGGGCGCTGGGTACGCTCGCCGATCGTGCCGTCCCTCTCCGATCTCGACCTCCGCCCGTCGCTGCTGCTCGCCATGTGGGCGGCGGGCATGGCGATCGGCATCGCCGTCGTCGCACGGTGGCGGATCGTCGGCGCCGCCTACCTCTGGGTGGCCGGTGGGTCGGCGCTGCTGGTGGGGGCCTTCGCGGCCTTCGGCGGCGTCTGGGCGGCCATCGGTGCCGGGCTGCTGGTGGTGGGCCTCGCCCTCGCCCGGCGCCCCGAGTGGGCGGCGATCGCCTTCGGTCTGGGCGGCCTCGCCTACCTCGTCCACGCCTCGGCCCTGGCCGGGCCGCTCACGGCGATCACCGGGGCGCTGGCCCTCGGCGGCGTCACCTGCGAGATGCTGCTCGGGCACTGGTACCTGGTCGACCCCACCATGCCCCGCTGGGCACTGCGTCGGCTCGACGGCGCCGGCATCGCCGGCCTGGCCGCCGACTTGGCCCTCGTCGCCGCCGGGGGAGCACTCGCCGCCGGTTCGACGGTGCTGATCGTCACGTGGCTGGTCCTCGGCGGCTTCTCGATCCTGCTCATGGTGGGGGTCTGGTTCTCCCTGAAGGAGGAGGGATACGAAGGGGTCATGGCGGCCACGGGCCTGTCGTATCTGGCGGTGCTGACCTCGCTGGGATCGGTGGCCTTGGGGCGGATCCTGCTGCAGCTGTAGGCGCCTTCGGCGCACTCGAACCGCGGAACCACGGAATCGCGGAACCGGGAAGTCCACCCCGGAGGTGTTCGGACGCGGCTCGGCTCCCCCCTCCCACCGGCCTCCTCCGTCGGCCGGCGGGGCCCATCCCCCCTCCGGGGGGATTTCCCGGCAATGCTGCGTCGGGTCTGTCGCTCGATCCGACACCCCCTCCGGGGGGATCTCCCTTCATTCGACCTGTCGCCTACCCTCGCCCGCCGTGAAGATCTACACGCGCAAGGGCGATGACGGGACCACCGGGTTGTTCTACGGGGGGCGGGTCTCGAAGGCCGCTCTCGCCCCGGAGGCCTACGGGACCGTCGACGAGGCGGTTGCCGCCCTCGGGCTCGCTCGAGGCTTCGCCGACGGCGATCTCGCCGTCGAGTTGCTGCGGCTCCAGCGGTCCCTCTTCGTCGTCGGCGCCGAACTCGCCACCGACCCCGACAACCGGGACAAGCTCGAACCGGGTGTCTCGCTCGTCACGGAGGCCATGGTGACCGGCCTCGAGATCGACATCGACCGGGTCACCGACGAGATCGGCGAGCTCACCGAGTTCATCGTCCCCGGTGAGCACCCGCTGTCCGGCGCCCTCGACGTGGCTCGGGCGGTCATTCGTCGGGCCGAGCGGCGCTGCGTGGCCTACGCCGAGGCCGGCGGCCTCGACGGCAGCCACGTCGTGCCCTACCTCAACCGGCTCGCCGACTACGTCTTCACGCTCGTCCGGGCGAGCGAGTCCACCTGGCAACCCTCGAAGGAGTAGCCCCATGCCCGCCATCGCCATCGGCGTCTTCACCGACCGCGTCCTCGGCCCCACCGGCCCGCTCGACGCCGACGTCCTCGCCGCCGACCTCGAGTCGATCGACTTCGACCCCAAGCACGGCTCCATCGCCACCCTCCCCGGCCGGGACGGCTTCGACCGGGTCCACCTCGTCGGCCTGGGCGACGACCTGACCACCGAGCTCCTCCGCCAGGCCGCCGGTGCCCTCGGCAGGACCGCATCGGGCGAGGTCCTGTCACTGCTCGGCGAGATCGATGTGGAGGAGGCCGAGCGAGCCGCCGTCGAGGGCTTCGTCCTCGGTGCCTATCGCTACACCCGCTACAAGTCGGGCGACGACGCCGAGTCGCCGACCCTCGTCGCCGAGGACGGCTCGCCGATCGCCATCGATCCGGTGATGGAAGCCGTCGCCTGGACCCGCGACCTCGTCAACGAGATCCCCACCGACCAACCCCCGGCCGAGGTCGCCGACCGGATGGTCGCCATCGCCTCCGAGCTCGGCCTCGAGGTCGAGGTCCTCGGCCTCGACGAGCTCCGCGAGGGTGGCTTCGGGGGCGTGCTCGCCGTCAACGCAGGGTCCGAGCACCCCGCCCGCCTCGTCGAGCTCCGCTACCGACCCGAGGGGGCGACCGCCCACCTCGCCCTGGTCGGCAAGGGCATCATCTTCGACACGGGTGGGCTCTCGTTGAAGCCGGCGACAGCGATGGACTGGATGAAGGTCGACATGGCCGGCGCCGCCGCCGTGCTCGGCGCCATCCAGGCGATCGCCCGCCTGGGGCTCCCCGTCAACGTGACGGCGATCACGCCGCTCACCGAGAACATGCCCGGTCCCACCGCCACCAAGCCCGGTGACGTGCTGACGGCCCGCAACGGCAAGACGATCGAGGTGCTGAACACCGACGCCGAGGGCCGGCTGATCCTCGCCGACGGGCTGTCACTCGCCACCGAGCGCGAGCCGGACCTCATCGTCGACGTCGCCACTCTCACCGGGGCTTGCAAGGTGGCGCTCGGCGACGGGTTCGCCGGACTGTTCGGCAACGACGACGGCGCCATCGAGCGGGTGCGGGCTGCTGCCGACGCCTCGGGGGAGCGGGTCTGGCCGATGCCACTCCCCGCCGACTACCGACCCCAGATCGACTCGACGATGGCCGACATGCAGAACACCGGCAAGACCCGCTACGGGGGCGCCATCACGGCCGCCCTGCTGCTCGCCGAGTTCGTCGATGACCTCCCGTGGGCCCACCTCGACATCGCCGGCCCCGCCTGGGCCACCGAGGCATCCGGCTACACCCACAAGGGTGGCACGGGTTACGGGGTCCGGACGCTGGTCGAGTTGGCGCGGTCGTTGAGTACCGGGTACTGAGGGCTGCGACAGGAAATCCCCCCGCCAGG
>JBFLKR010000029.1:0-11138 GCA_040883295.1 Acidimicrobiia bacterium | reverse complement strand
CTTTTCGCACCAACCTGTCGGGCTGGCCCACCACAGGGTTGGCTCGGCCCGACTGGTACGTGCGGAGGGTCAGGCGGGTGTGGCGATCCCGATCTCGGCGAGGCGCTCGATGAGATCGACGACGCGATTGGAGTAGCCCCACTCGTTGTCGTACCAGCTCATCACCTTGACGAAGTTCCCGTCGAGCACCTGGGTGGCCGAGGCGTCGAAGATCGAGCTGTGCGGGTTGCCGATGATGTCCGTCGACACGATCGGCTCCTCGGTGTACTGGAGGATCCCGGCGAGGTCGCCGTCGGCGGCCGCCTTCACGGCCGAGTTGATCTCCTCGACGGTGACGTCGCGGTCGAGCTCGAGGACGAGGTCGACGGTGGACCCGTCGGGCACCGGGACCCGCATCGCCAGGCCGTCGAGCTTGCCGGCGAGCTCGGGCAGCACGAGGCCGACGGCCTTGGCGGCTCCGGTCGTCGTGGGGATGATGTTCTCGGTCGCCGCACGCGACCGGCGGTAGTCCGAGTGGGGCACGTCGGCGAGCCGCTGGTCGTTCGTGTAGGCGTGGACCGTGTTCATCATCCCTCGGCGGATGCCGAAGGCGTCGTTGAGCACCTTGGCGAGCGGCGCCAGGCAGTTGGTCGTGCAGGACGCGTTGGACACCATGATGTCCGAGGCGTCGAGTTGGTCGTCGTTGACCCCGAGCACCACCGTCTCGTCGATCTCGCCCTTGGCCGGAACCGTGAGGACGACTCGCTTGGCGCCGGCATCGAGATGCATCTGGAGCTGGTCACGACTGCGGAAGACGCCGGTGGCCTCGACCACCACGTCGATGCCGAGGTCACCCCACGGCAGCTTGGCGGGGTCGCGCTCCATGAGCATCTTGACGTCCGTGAACCGGCCCGCGCGCATGGTGCCGTCACCGACGCCGATGTCGCCCTCGAAGGTGCCCATCACGGTGTCGTGGCGGAGCAGGTAGGCGAGGATGTCGTCGTCGGAGAGGTCGTTGATCGCCACGACCTCGAGGTCGGCGTCGACCCGGGACTCGATGATGCGGAACACGGCCCGGCCGATGCGGCCGAACCCATTGATGGCGATGCGGGTCGTCATGCGGACTCCTCCTGCTGGGCTGCGATCCGTTCCAGGGCCTCGACCATGCGAGCGGTGTAGCCCCAGCCGTTGTCGAACCAGGTGATGATCTTGACGAGGTCGCTGCCGGTCGCCATCGTCGCCAGGCCGTCGACGATGCCCGAGGCGGTGGAGCCGCGGACGTCGCTGCTGACGATCGGGTCCTCGGTGTACTCGAGGCGCCCGGCGAACGGGCCCAGCGCCGCCGCCCGGAGCGCCCCGTTCACGGCCTCCTTGGTGGCGTCGGTGGCCAGGTCGGCCGAGAGGTCGACGGTCGAGCCGTCGGGGACCGGGACGTTGAGGGCCATGGCGGAGAGCTTCCCCTCCAACTGGGGGAGCACCTGTGTGATGATCTGCGGTGACGACGTCGGGGCGGGGATGATGTTCTCCCCGGCCGCCCGGCTCGTGCGGAAGTCGCTCGTCGGCACGTCGGCCAGGCGCTGGAAGTTGGTGAAGGCGTGGATCGTGGTGAAGAAGGCCCGCTCGATCCCGAACTCGTCGTCGAGCGTCTTGAGGACGGGGACCATCGCCTGGGAGGTGTTGGATCCCATCGCCACGACCTTCGTGTTGGCGTCGAGCACCTCGTCGTTGAAGCCGGGATGGAGGATCGGGAGCTCGCCGGGCGTCTCCGGCGTCGAGGCGAGGACGACCCTGGGGGCGCCTGCCGCCAGATGCTGCTCGACGTACTCTCGCGTCCGGAACCGACCGATGGCCTGGACGACGACGTCGACGCCGTGGTCGGACCAGTCGACTTCGTGGGGCTCGGTGGCCGTCGAGAACGAGATCGACCGACCGGCGAACGAGAGCGTCCCGTCGGCGTAGTCGACGTCATGGGGAAAGCGCCCATAGATCGAGTCGTACTTGAGCAGGTAGGTGAGGGCGTCGGGGTCGGCCCGATCGACGATGGAGACGATGCCGAGATCGTCTCGCTCGGCGAGCTGGCGGAACAGGTTGCGCCCGATGCGGCCGAAGCCCATCAGACCGATGCGCATCACGATTGGTCCTCCGGTGGTGGGTGGGAACGGAGCGTAGTGCTCCCGGGGAGCGAGATTCCTAGGATGCCGTCCACGTGGACCGCCCCAGCTCCGTTGCCGGCCGCCTCATCGTGGCATCACCCGCCCTCGACGACCCGAACTTCGCCCGGACCATCGTCCTCGTGTGCGAGCATGATCCCGACGGAGCCCTTGGCGTCGTGCTGAACCGGGCAACGTCGGAGCCCGTCGAGGCGCACCTGCCGGGGTGGGCGTCGACGCTCGCCGCCCCGCCCGTGGTCTTCGTGGGCGGCCCGGTCCAGCCGGAGACGGCCGTCGCCCTGGCGGAAGGCGCACCCACCCCATGCCTCGGGCGTGTCGGCCTTGCCGACGTGACCGACGAGCCGGCCGGCGTCGGTCGCGTCCGGGTCTTCGCCGGGTACGCCGGCTGGGGGCCCGGCCAACTGGATGCCGAACTGGAGGCGGGTGCGTGGGCGATCGCCCATGGTCGGCCCGACGACGTGTTCCATCCCGACCCCGAACGGCTGTGGCGCGACGTCCTGCGCCGCCAGCGGGGCGAGCTGCAGCTCTGGTCGACGCTGTCTCCCGACCCCTCGCTCAACTGATGGCGCGGCTCCGCACCAAGGCCCCGCCGCTGACCGAGGAGCGCCGCTGCTGGGACGCCGGCCTCCGGCTCGTCGCCGGGGTCGACGAGGTCGGCAAGGGGGCATGGGCTGGGCCCCTCACCGTCGGGGTGGTTGTCGTCCCGGTGGGGGAGAGGCTCCGAGGCGTCCGGGACTCCAAGCAGCTCAGCCGGGAGCGTCGCGAACTCCTCGTGCCCCGCATCCGCCAGTGGGCGGTGTCGTCGGCGACCGGCTCGGCCAGCGCCGAGGAGTGCGACGAGCTGGGAATGTCCGCCGCCCATCGGCTCGCCGCCCGCCGCGCCCTCGAGGCCCTCGAGGTCCGTCCCGACGCGATCCTCGCCGATGGGAAGTGGGACTTCGTGGGCGGGGCGCGCATGGTCGTTGGCGGCGACCGCCGGTCGGTGGCGATCGCGGCAGCCTCCGTGCTCGCCAAGGCCGTTCGCGACGCAGAGATGGCGGACCTCGATGACGAACTGCCGTGGTGGGGATTCGCCGACCACGTCGGCTACCCGTCACCCCGCCATCAGGCGGCCCTGGCTGGATGGGGTCCCAGCCGCATCCATCGCGTCACCTGGCGGTGGGCGGACGGCCTCCCGTGGCGCATCCGCCAACCCGAGAAGGGCCAGACCCGACTGGCGATGTGACCCCGCGTGCACACACCCGCTGGCGGGTACGGTGGTCCGGTGCGACGCGTGGCCATCCTCCTGATCGTGGTGGGCCTGCTGGCCGCCGCCTGCGGGGCGGTGGCCGAGTTGGCGCCGCAGTCCCAAGGTGGCGTGGTCGCCAAGCCCGCGGCGACCACCACGACCTCGCTGCCGCCCAGCACCACCTCCACCCTCCCGGCCGGACCGCTGTCGATCGACCAACAGATCGAGGTGACGATCGAGGACCTCGAGCGGTACTGGGCCGACGAACTGCCC
Organism: Acidimicrobiia bacterium; assembly: GCA_040883295.1. Taxonomy (GTDB): domain Bacteria; phylum Actinomycetota; class Acidimicrobiia; order Spongiisociales; family JAENVV01; genus JAHEFX01. Next base: position 7,487 of record JBFLKR010000029.1, on the reverse strand, counting down.
GAGACCTACGGGCTCGCCTACACCCCGCCCGCCGAGGTCGGTGGCTACAACGTCGGGCTGGGCGACGCGCCGGCCTGTGGTGACGAACCGCTCGAGCCGTCGCTGGCCGTTGGCAACGCCTTCTACTGCCCGCCCGACGACACCATCTTCTGGGACGAGCAGGAGTTGATCCCGACGCTCTACGACCGCTTTGGCCCCTTCGCCGTGAGTCTCGTGCTCGCCCACGAATGGGGCCATGCCATCCAGAACCGGGCGGGGGTGCCGGACGAGCTGCCGACCGTCATCCGAGAGCTGCAGGCCGACTGCTTCGCCGGCGCCTGGACGGGCCGGGCCCTCGCCGGGGCATCCCCCATCCGCGTCGGCGAGGAGCAACTGGACGTCGCCACCTCCGGCTTCCTGCTCTTCCGGGACCCGACCGGACAGACCGACGACCTGAGTCCCGGGGCACACGGCAACGCGTTCGATCGCGTCGGCGCATTCCTCGACGGCGTCCGCCGGGGATCCGCCGAGTGCGCGACCTATCCGGAGGACCCACCGGAGGTCACCTTGGGCTTCTTTCGGTCCGAGCAGGAGTTCGCAACGGGTGGCAACCTCCCGCTGGAGGACGTCTTCCCGCTGCTGTCTGGGACCCTCGAGACGTACTGGAGCCAGACGGCGGCCGACCTCGGGGTCACGTGGGACTCCTTCGACGAGCTCGTGTCCTACGAGGCAGGCGAGGCGCCCGAGTGCCTCGGCGGGTTCGCGGACCCCGCAGGCGTGGCGAGTGGCATGGCCTACTGCCCGAGCAGTGACGTCCTCGCCCTCGACGTCGAAGGGACGTTCGTGCCGCTCTACGAGAACTTCGGCGACTTCGGGCCGGGCTTCGTGCTCGGCCTGGCCTGGGCCCAGAAGGCGCAGTTGGAGCTCGGCATCGACGTCGGCACCGACGCCGCCCGGCTCCGCTCCGACTGCCTGGCCGGGACCTGGGCGCAGGCCGCCCGGCAGGACGAGGACGGCACCGGCGGCATCTCGCCCGGCCTCGACGAGGCCGGCGACCCCCTCCCGCCGATCTCGCTGTCGCCGGGGGACCTCGACGAGGCCATCCAGGCCATTCTCTTCCTCGGCGATCGCCAGATGGGCGAGCTCGATGCCTTCGAACGGGTGGAGGCCTTCCGGCTCGGGTTCTTCGGCACCCCGGAGGACTGCCTCGGCGGCTGACACCTCCGATACCCTGCCCCGAATGGCGCGCATCAGCTTCGGTTCTGCGGAGGTGGGTCGACAGCGTGGTCTCCGGGAGGTCTCGGTGCGGCTCGACGTCGGCGGGACCGACCGCTCGGGCACCGCTCGGGTCGGTCGGGACGACACCCTGGCGGGGGCGAGTGCCCGCGCCACCCTCACGGCCCTCGGCGAGCTGGCCCCTGCCGTGACCGGCGTCCGGGTGGGGGAGCTGGCGGCGGGTCCGCTCGAGGTGGTCCAGGTGGAGTTGGACACGCCCGACGGGGTGCTCGACGGTTCGTGTTCGGAGCGTGGCCGAGAGCTCCCCGAGGCGGTGGCCCGGGCAGTCCTGGATGCGCTCAATCCCTGGTGGGACGCCTGAGATGGCCGACCTCGTCTTCCGGGACGCCTTCCCGGAGTTCCTCGACCTCCCGTGGGAGACGTCGATCACCGAGTGGCCCGAGGATCTCTTCGTGGACCTCCCCAAGGGCCTGTCGCGCCACCAGGTGCGCTTCCACCAGAACCCGAGTGGGCTGTACGCCATCAAGGAGCTGCCCGAGCGGCCGGCTCGCAACGACTTCGAGGTCCTCCGCGCCCTCTCCGAGCACCAGGTGCCATCCGTGGAGCCGGTCGGCCTCGTGGTGGGTCGCACATCCGACCCGACCGAGGAGGCCTCGGCGGCGCTCGTCACCGCCTTCGAGCCGTACTCGTTCACGCTTCGGAGCCTCGTCATCGGGCCGGGGTTCGGGCCCCGGCGGTCGCAGATCCTCGATGCCTTCGCCGGCCTGCTCGCGGAGCTCCACCTACTCGGCTGCTTCTGGGGCGACTGCTCGCTGTCGAACGTGCTGTACCGGTTCGACGCCGAGACGGTGATGGCGATCATGGTGGACGCCGAGACCGCCGAGCTGCACGCCGAGCTCACCGACGGCCAGCGCGAGCACGAGCTCCAGATCATGATCGAGAACGTCGCCGGGGGCATGGCCGACATCGCCTCCGAGCGTGCGGTGGACCTCGACGAAGCCGATCTCGACCTCGGGGAGGACATCGCCGCCCGGTATCGGGCGCTGTGGGCCGAACTGACCGACACCGACTGGGTCGCCCCCGAAGAGCGCTGGCGGCTCCGCCAGCGGGTCGAGCGGCTCAACGCCATCGGCTTCGAGATCGACGAGGTCGTGGTGGCCTCGGACCCCGAACGACAGCGACTCACCATGCGCCCCGTCGTCGGTGCCCGAGAGTTCCATCGGGTCCGCCTCGCCCAGCTGACCGGGATCGATGCCCTCGAGTTCCAGGCCCGCCAGATCCTGAGCGACCTCAACTATCTCATCGCCACCTCCGACGTCCCGAACCGACAGGTCGGCGGCCTGCGGTACCGCACGGAGGTGTTCGACCCGTGGATGGCCCGTCTCCAGGAGGTCCCCGGGGTCGTGGACCCGGTGCAGGCGTTCTGCGACCTCCTGGTGTTCCGGTACCAGATGTCGACGGCCAGCCAACGCGCCGTCACCACCGAGGAGGCGTTCGAGGGTTGGCTGGCGGCCGACCGGCCGGGATACCCGCTCGAGTCGTGAGCGACTGCTATACCGTCACGGTGACGCAAACGAGACGCTGCGCCTGGTGTGGTGCCCGCTTCGAGGTGGCCGGGGGACCGGGCCGACCCCCGACCTACTGTCGGCGGAGCCACCGCCAACGCGCCTACGAGGCCCGACGTGAGGCCGAGCGACTCGGCATCAGCGGGGTACTGGTGGCCGAGGACGACTGGCGCCGATTGCTCGATGCCGTGTACCGGCTCGAGACCGCCGTCGACGACGCGGTCATCGACGTCGCCGCCGGCGACCCGCCCCGGCCGGTCGTGGACCGACTCGCCCGGGTGGTGACCGATCTCGCCGCCGCGATGCCGGAGCCGGCGGCCCGCCGCTGAGGTGCCGGGTCGGATCGTAATCCGTCACTGTGACGCATCGGGGTGGGACGCCTGGTGCGGGCGAAGTGGGGACCGTGGGGGCGACCGGGACCCGACCGGCGCCCGGTGCGGACCGGTGGACGCCGCCTGCGGCGCCGGGGCCGCCCATGGCGTGTCGCCGAACGACGCAACGGCTCGGGGAATCGCTCGACCACGGCGAGCTCGGTCGGCTGTCGCCATCGGCATGCGGCCCGGGTGTCCGGGGACCCCGGTCCATGCCCACCGGCACAGCCCCGGTCCCACCCACCGGCACGGGGTGAGCGTGCATAACCGTCATTATGTACGCGCACACCATCCCTGCGCCGGCACGCCACCGCCATCCCCTCGCTCAACCCAACGACCACTCCGTCCCATCGGGCGTGTCGCGGACCTCGACCCCGAGAGCGACCAGGCCGTCGCGAAGTCCGTCGGCCAACTCGAAATCGCGGGCGTCCCGGGCCCGGTCACGCGCATCGAGCACCAGCCGGACGTAGCCGGCCACCCGATCGCCGGGATCGACCAGGCCCTCTTCCGCCACGTCGGCCAGCCGGACCAGCGCATCCCGGAGCGCTGCCCGGCTGCCACCCCTGGCAGCCGTTTCCTCCAGGGCGAGCAGCGATGCCAACACGGCGTCGGCGTCGCGGGCTGCGATTGCCGTCTCGAAGTCGGCGGTGTCGCCGGACGAGGGGTCGACCGAAGGCGGGCTGGCCGCCCCTCCCCCACCCAGCGCGTCGCGCACCTCGGCCAGTGGCCGAGAGCCTCCAGCCGGGATCGACTCCTCACCCTCCCGGGTCCACAGCGTCACCGAGCCGCGGCCGGTGACCGAGACGGTGCCGTCAGCGAGATCGATGGTCGCCGCCGTGTGTTCGTCCACGCCCAGCGCTCCCGTCGGCAGGCCCGACATGAGGGCCTCGAAGCGGCGTCGACCGACGTAGCAGTGGGAGGTGTCGTGGGTGCCTCCCTCGGCATTGTCCCAGTGCGGCACGACCGGCACCGACAGGCCGGCCACCGACAGGACGTCGAGGCCATCCCGCCAATGCGGGGCCTGCCCCACCTTGTACAGCTCGTAGACGGGGAGCGTGTGGCTCCCCAGCGTGAGGGCAGCCGCCGAGGCGAAGGTGACCGTGGCGCCGGCGACGACGACCTCCCCGAGCGCGTCCCCCATCCCGACCTGCTCCCAGATCCCGACGGCGTAGGTGGGTGATCCCGGGCCGGCGAACACGTAGCGCGCCCGTCGCACCTCGGCCAGCGCCCGGGCCCGCTCGGCCGGTGAGGCGTTGGCGGTCCGCAGCGAGGCGACGTGTGTAGGGGTGACGAGGCTCGTGTCGAAGAACTCGCGGATCCGCCCGGTCAGCTCCTCGGCGTTCTCCTGGAACCCGTAGGGGGTGTCGAGCAGCGTCACCCGGTCGGCCCGAGCGGCTTCCAGTCCGGCTCGGTGCGTGGCCACCAACCCGGGGGCGAGCTCGCCGGAGCCCATGACCACGATCCGGCCGCTCATCGCCCCTCCAGGAAGGCGAGGATGGCGTCGGCGACGACGTCGGGATGCTGGGCGTGGATGTCGTGGTCGCCCTCGAGCCAGACGACGGTCGCTCCCGGATGCGCAGCCCCGAAGGCGGCGACGCGCTCCGCCTTGGTGATCATGCCGCCGGGGACGGCGATCAGGAGGATCGGGGCGACGACCCGGTCGGCGAGCGCGTCCGGGTCGTGGTCCCAGAGGTGGCGGAGGATCTCGAGGTGGTCGGCCCGAGCAAGCCGGGATCGGACGGTCCCGTCCGGGAGATCCTCGAAGTTCGCCAGCTGCCCTGCGACGCCGGACTCGGGCCACCCGTCGAGGCGTGCCCGCATCCCGGCTTCCAGATCGGCTCGACGTAGCCCTTCGAACCTGGGTGGGGCGAGTGCCTCCAGCATCGCCTCGCGGTCGGCGAAGGCATCGGCGAGACGAATGAAGCCACCGTCCACGCAGACCACCGCCGAGACGAGTTCGGGATGGCGGGCGGCGAACTCGAGCACGACGTTGCCACCCCACGACTGGCCGACCGCCACCACCGGACCACCCCACTCCCCCACCACCGTGGCGAGGTCCTCGGCGAGGGTGGCGAAGTCGAAGCCGTGCCCGGGTTTGTCGGAGCGACCGTGGCCGCGCTGGTCGACGGCGACCGAGTCGTATCCGTTCTCGGCGAGGGCCTCGGCCGCGCCGTCCCACAGACGAGCATTCGAGGCGAGGCCGTGGACGAACAGGAAGCGGGGACTCGCGCCCCGTACCCGAACGGCGAGGCAGGTCCCGTCCGGGGCCGCGATGGTCTGGTCGTCGGCTGGCACGCCGCCACCGTACCGGCTGGTCACGGGAGGTCGGAGAGGGCCCGGTCGAGGTCGCCCCACAGCACCTCGACGGGCTCGATGCCGACCGAGAGCCGCAGCAGGCCGGGCGGCACCGGTGAGCCCGACGGCTCGACCGTGGCGCGGTGTTCGATGAGGCTCTCGACCCCGCCGAGCGACGTGGCCGGCGTCCATGCCTCGACGACGTCGACGACCGCGGCCGCCGCCTCCCAATCGGCCACGTCGATCGACAGCATCGTCCCGAACCCACGGTCCATCTGCCGGGCCGCGACCTCGTGGCCGGGGTGGTCGGTGAGGCCCGGATACCGGACGCGCTCGACTGCTGGGTGGCCGGTGAGGCGCCTGGCGAGGTCGGCGGCCGTGGCGGTCGCCCGATCGACCCGGAGGGCCATGGTCCGCATGCCCCTCGCCAACAGCCAGGCGTCCCAGGGCTGCAGGATGGTGCCCATGAGCGACCGCAGTCGGTGCAGGTCGTCCCACCACGGGCCGGCCGCCGCCGTCACGACGAAGCCCGCGTGGACGTCGGAGTGCCCGTTGTAGGCCTTGGACCCCGAGTGGACCACGACATCGGCCCCGTGGTCGATCGGACGGGTCGTCAGCGGGGTGGCGGTGGCGTCGACGGTGAGCCGGCCTCCGGCGGCATGGGCGAGGTCGGCCAGGGCCCGGAGGTCGAGGACGTCCCACGTCGGGTTCACGATCGGCTCGGCCCAGACGAGGGCCGTGCCCGGCCCGATGGCCGCCTCCCATCGGGCGGGGTCGGTGCCGTCGACGAGGGCCAACGAGACCCGGCCTGTCGCGTCGAGCTGGTGCAGCCACTCCCGGGTGCCGTGGTAGCAGACCGCCGGTGCCACCACCCGGGCACCGGGCGGCAACGTCTCGAGCAGGGTCACGATCGCCCCCATGCCCGAGGAGAACGCCATGGCGGCCGCACCGTCGTCGAGGCGGGCCGCGGCCGTCTCGATCGACGGCAGGCCGGGATGGTCCGATCGGCGGTACGACCAGCCTTCGTCACTGGGGCGGAAGGTGGTGGCGGGACGGAGGGCCGGCGCGACGTCGGGGCCGTCGGTACCCAACTCGGCCAGGACGATCTCGGGATCGGTCATCGTGGCCCCATGGCTCAGGTTCCGAGCGTCACGCCGGCGGCTCGGCAGTCTTCGGCGAAGCGATCCTGGGCCTCCACCGTCGGCGCCGACTTCGTCGGGAAGCAGACGATCCGGTCGACGCCGATCTCGGCATAGCCGCGGATCAGGTCGATCCGGTCTCTCCCGGGCACCTGCATCGGTTCATCGGCCGTGTAGACGGAGAACCGGAGCGAGTCAGGATCGCGACCCGTGTCCACGCACTTGCCGCGGACCTCGGCCATGCGCTCGGCCACCTCGTCGGGGCCCAGGAAGACGAAGTTCAACTCGTCGGCATGGCGGACCGCCAGTCCCGCGGTGCGCCGTCGCCCGTTGCCGCCCACGATGACCGGGATATGGTCCTGGAGGCCGCGCGGCTCGTTGATCGCCCCCTGCACCGACACCAGCTCGCCATCCCAGGTCGCCCGCCCGGGGGCCAGCATCCGGGTGATGACCTCGAGGTGCTCGCCCAGCGCGTCGAGTCGCTCGCCGGTGGAGGGGAAGCCATAGCCGTAGGCGATCCACTCCTCCTCCTTCCAGCCGGCACCGATGCCGAGCTCGAAGCGGCCGCCGCTGATCACGTCGATCGTCGAGGCGAGCTTGGCGGTGAGCGCCGGGTTGCGGAACCCGGTGCAGACGACCATGTGCCCGATCCGGACCCGGTCCGTCACCATCGCCAGCGCCGAGAGCTGGGAGAACGACTCGAAGGTGATCTCGTCGGTGGGCTCGGGCACCGTGTGGAAGTGGTCGAAGACCCACAGCGACTCGAACCCGGTCGCCTCGGCGTGCCGGGCGAGCTCGACCGTGCGAGCCCAGGCCTCGGCCGGGTCCCAGCCGTCGTACTCACCCTTCCAGCCCTGTGGGGCGATGAGGCCCACCTGCATGATCCATCCTCGTGGTCGCGT
>JBFLKR010000235.1:0-20559 GCA_040883295.1 Acidimicrobiia bacterium | reverse complement strand
GAGGCCCCGCTCCACCGCCTTCTTGGCGACCAGGCCGGCCGCCACCATGAAGTCGGGGTTGGACGTGGTGGTGCAGGAGGTGATGGCCGCGATCACGACGTTGCCGTCGCGCATCTCGAAGGTCTCACCCTCGAAGGTGGTGGTCAACTCCCGGGGGGACGGGTCGGGCCCTTCCGGGAGGCCACCCTCTCCCTCCCATTCGGAGACCGTGCCGCCGACGGCGCCCGAGGTCACCCCGAACTCGTTCTCGAGGTCGAGTTGCCACTGCGAGCGCATGGCGTCGAGGTCGATGCGGTCCTGGGGCCGCTTGGGTCCCGACAGCGACGGGACGACGGTGCCCATGTCGAGTGAGAGGTGCGACGAGTACACGGTCTCGGTCGACTCGTCCCGCCACAGGCCCTGCTCCCGGTAGTACCACTCGACGGCCTCGACGAGGGCTTCGTCCCGGCCGGTCTGGCGGAGGTAGGCGGTCGTCTGCTCGTCGACGGGGAAGAAGCCCATGGTCGCTCCGTACTCGGGCGCCATGTTGGCGATCGTCGCCCGGTTGGCGAGGGGCATGTCGGCGAGGCCCGGGCCGTGGAACTCGACGAACTTGCCGACCACGCCGTAGGCCCGCAGCATCTCGGTCACCCGCAGGACGAGGTCGGTGGCCGTCGCCCCCTCGGCCAGTCGCCCGGTGAGCTCGAAGCCGACGACCTCGGGCAGCAGCATGTAGATGGGCTGGCCGACCATGACCGCCTCGGCCTCGATGCCGCCGACGCCCCAGCCGACGACGCCGAGCCCGTTGATCATGGTCGTGTGGGAGTCGGTGCCCACGAGGCTGTCGGGGTAGAGCGTCTCGCCGTCGTCCCAGACGACCTTGGCGAGGTACTCGAGGTTGACCTGGTGGACGATGCCCGTGGCCGGGGGGACGACCCGGAAGTTGTCGAATGCCGACTGGCCCCACTTCAGGAACTCGTACCGCTCGCGGTTGCGCTCGAACTCGAGACGGGAGTTGATCTGCAGGGCCAAGTCGGAGGCGAAGGCGTCGACCTGCACCGAGTGGTCGATCACGAGGTCGCAGGGGACGAGGGGGTTCACCTTCTGGGCCGAGGCCTCGTCGCCGGTCATCCGGACCACCGCCGCCCGCATGGCGGCCAGGTCGACGACGGCGGGGACCCCGGTGAAGTCCTGGAGCACGACCCGGCCGGGCATGAAGGGGATCTCCGTCTCGCCGACCGAGGTGGCGTCGTAGGCGGCGAGGGCGGCGACGTCCTCGTCGGTGAAGACCCGTCCGTCGTGGTTCCGGAGCACCGACTCGGCGAGGACCTTGATCGAGTAGGGCATCGACGACAGGTCGCCGAGCGTGTCGAGGCGGTGGATGGTGCGCTCGCCGAGGGGGGTGGCGAGCCGGGTGGCGGCATCGGGCATGGCGGCTCCGGGCTGGTCGGCTTCGTGTGGCCGAGTGTAGGGATCGGGGGCTCCCACCCCCGGCCCGGCCCGCGGCGCAAGAAGTCCCGAAGTTGCGCCGGGCGGGCACCCTGCCGGCAATAGGCTGCCGCCATCCCAGGAGGTGGAATGGTCACCGACGACCGGCCGGCGGCACCCGCCTGGCACACGATGGACCCGGGCACCGTGGCCCGGGAGTTGGACGTCGACCCCTCGGTCGGCCTGTCGTCGGACGAGGCAGCCCGCCGCCTGGAGCGCTTCGGTCCCAACGAGTTGCCCGCCGCCCCACCGCCGACGTGGTGGCAGGCGGCCGCCCACCAACTCGCCGACCCGATGAACGTCATGCTGGTGGCCGTCGCTGCCGTCAGCATCGTGATCGGCGAGTTCGGTACGGGCGTCGGGGTGGGGGTGCTCGTCCTGCTCAACGTCGTGATGGGGGCGGGCCAGGAGCTGAAGGCGCGGGCCAGCGTGGACGCGCTCGCCGATCTGCAGGTGCCCGATGCCCGGGTGCGTCGGGACGGCACGGTCCGGCAGATCACCGCCACCGAGGTCGTGCCCGGCGACGTCGTGCTCCTCGAGGCGGGCGACCTCGTGCCCGCCGACGGGCGCATCGTCCGCTCGGCCACCCTCGAGGCCCAGGAGGCGGCGCTGACCGGGGAGAGCGCCCCGGTGCCCAAGCAGACGGAGGCCTTGGCCGACCCCGACGCCGCCCTCGGCGACCGCACCAGCCTGTGCTTCCAGAACACCTCCGTCACCCGCGGGACCGCCGAGGTCGTGGTCGTCGCCACCGGCACGACCACCGAGATGGGCCGGATCGCCGGGATGCTCACCACGGTCGAGCGCACGAAGTCGCCCCTCCAGGAGGAACTCGACGGACTCACCAAGACGCTCGGCTGGGTCGCCTGGGGCGCCCTGGCGGTGATCATGGTGGTCGGCTGGCTCCGCGGCCTCGAGACCGAGGAGCTGCTGCTGTTGGGCGTGGCGATGGCGATCTCGGCGATCCCGACCGGCCTGCCCACGTTCGTGCAACTGATGTTGTCGAGCGGGGCCCAGCGCCTCGCCGCCGAGGGTGCCGTGGTCAAGAACCTGTCGGACGTCGAGACCCTCGGCTCGACCAGTGCCATCAACTCCGACAAGACCGGGACGCTCACCCTCAACCAGATGACCGTGACGCGACTGTGGTCCGGCGGGCACTGGTACGAGGTCACCGGCGGGGGCTACGCCAAGGAGGGGGACGTCCTGTCGGTGGCCGGGCACGAGGCGCCGGACTTCGCCCGCCTGGGCCTCGGTCTCGTCCTCGCCTCCGACGCCACGGTCTCCGACGCCGGGGAGGTCGCCGGCGATCCCACCGAGGCGGCGTTGGTGGTGCTGGCGGCCAAGCTCGGGGTCTCCGCCGACGAGACGCGCCGGGCCTACCCGCGGGTGGCCGAGGTGCCGTTCGACTCGGCCTACAAGTTCATGGCCACCTTCCACGACCACCCCGACGGCGACGGCACGCTCGTCGAGCTCGTCAAGGGGGCCCCCGACGTGCTCCTCGACCGATGCACGCAGCGGACCGGTGGCGGCGTCATCGAGTCGATCGAGGGCCGGGAGTCGGAAGTCCTCGAGGCGAACCAGCGGTTGTCGGAGGCGGGACTGCGGGTGCTGGCGTTTGCCTTCCGCCTCATCGGCCCCGACGACCGCGCCGCGGCGCTCGCCGACCCGATGGCGGCGGTGGGCGACCTGGTCCTGGTCGGTCTCACCGGCATCATCGATCCGCTCCGGCCATCGGCGAAGGAGGCGGTGCGGGTCGCCCACGCCGCCGGCATCGACGTCCGCATGATCACTGGTGACCATGCCGTCACCGCCGCGGCCATCGGCCGGGAGCTGGACCTCGGCCCCGGGACGATCACCGGGCCGGAGTTCCAGGCGCTGACTGACGCCGACCTTGCCGCGAGGGTGCCCGACCTCCACGTGTTCGGCCGCGTGGCCCCCGAGGACAAGCTGCGGCTCGTGGAGGCGATGCAGGCCGACGGGCTCGTCGTGGCGATGACGGGGGATGCCGTGAACGACGCCGCCGGCCTCAAGGCAGCCGACATCGGGGTGGCCATGGGCTCGGGCTCCGAGGTCACGAAGCAGGCCGCCAAGATGATCCTCACCGACGACAACTTCGCCACGCTGGTGAGGGCGATCGAGCTCGGCCGTGACATCTACGACCGGATCACGGCCTACATCCGATTCCAGATGAGCCAGTTGTTCTCGTTGGTGTCGCTCACGATCGCCGCCACCCTCTTCGCCATCAACCAGGGGATCGCGCTCACGCCGGGGATGCTGCTGTTCCTCAACTTCCTCACCTTCCCGGTCCTGGCGCTCATGAACGACGTGGCGGCGCCCGACCTCATGGCCCGACCGCCGCGTCGCACCGACCTGGCGATCTTCAACCGGTCGACCGGCCCTCGATGGGTCGTGTACGGCCTGGTCCTCGCCGCGGCGTCGCTCGCACCGTTGGTGCTCGGGCCCGATGCGCCGTCGACCTCGGCCCCGTCGGCGTCCCAGACGATGGCCTACGCCGTCCTGGGGCTCGGCACGGCGATCAGCCCGCTCGTGATGCGACGCGACCCGGATCCGGCGTGGCGGGGACCGTTCCTCCCGTTCCTGTGGTACGTCCTGGCCTCGGTCGGCCTGGTGCTTGCCGGCACCGAGGTCGGGTTCCTCCAGCGCTGGATGGACACCCAGCCCCTCACGGGGGCCCAGTGGCTCATCTCCCTCGGCCTGGCGTTGGCGGCGCTGGGCTGGGTCGAGGTCGACAAGGGGCTCCGGCGCCGGCGCGCGTAGCGTCGCCGGCGATGCCTGCCTTCGCGCCCGTACCCTGGGATCCCGGCCCCACGCCCGACCTCGCCGGCCCGTTCGAGGCCAACGACCGCCTGGCCGCCGCGACGCGGTGGCCCGTCGGCGGGGTTGGCCCCGAGGACGTCGTCGTCGACGACGAGGGATGGGTGTTCACCGGTCTCGCCGATGGTCGCATCCGTCGCCTCGGCCCCGATGGGGGCGATGCCACCACCATCGCCGTGACCGGCGGCCGCCCGCTCGGTGTCGAACTGCACCCCGAGGATGGCCTCGTCGTCTGTGACGCCGACCGGGGCCTCCTCCACGTCGACGGCCGGGGCAAGGTCCACGACTGGGTCACCACCCACGAGGGAGAGCGGCTGCTGTTCACGAACAACGCCGCCGTCGCCTCGGACGGCATCGTCTACTTCAGCGACACCTCTCGGCGGTGGTCGATCCACGAGTTCAACGCCGACATCCTGGAGCAGTCGGCAACGGGACGGCTCTTCGCCCGCCACCCCGACGGCTCCGTGGAGGTGCTCGCCGACGGCCTCGCCTTCGCCAACGGCGTGGCGCTCTCGGCCGACGAGCAGTCCGTGTTCGTGGCCGAGACGGCCCGCTATCGGATCCGCCGCTTCGACCTCGCCAGTCGACGACTGGTCCCGTGGGTCGAGGGCCTCCCCGGTTTCCCCGACAACCTCACCCGGGCCGACGGTGTCGTCTGGGTCGCCTTCCCCCGGCCCCGGGACCGGGTGCTCGACGCCCTCCTGCCCCGGCCGTGGGCCCGCCGGGTGGTCCACGCGCTCCCCACCTCGCTCCAGCCGAAGCCGAGCCGCCACGGGTTCCTGCTCGGGCTCGCCGAGTCGGACGGCTCGGTGGTGCACAACCTGCAGGACACGACCGGGTCGGTGGCCGTGACCACCAGCGCCCGAGTGGTGGACGGCCGGCTGTTCGTCGGCAGCCTCACCGAGCCGACGGTGGCCGTCGCCGATCTCGCCGACCTGTGACCCACGAGGTGGCCGACGGCTAGCCTGCGGGTCGGCGCCGAGGCGCCGCCGGCGGCGACCCCGCCGGCACCGAGGAGGTGACAGCGGCACGGCCCCTCGTGCCACCGACGACGTCCGAGACCGGTCCGACCCACGCGGCGACCGAGTGAGCCGCGTCCTCCTCGAAAGGATTCCCCATGGTCACCTACCAGGGCCCCACCACCGCCGAGTGGTTCCAGCGGGCGAAGCGATCCCTCGTCAACGGCGTGTCCTCCCAGTTCCGCTATTGGGGCGACACCGAGACCGTGGTCATCGACCATGCCGAGGGTGCCTACCTGTACGACATGGACGGCACCCGCTACATCGACTACATGAACGGCTTCGGGCCGGTCATCCTCGGCCACGGCCATGCAGTCGTGGCCGCCGCGGTGGCCGAGGCGGCCGCCGCCGGCACCACCTTCGCCATCACCCAGCGGCGCGAGATCGAGGCCGCCGAGACGTTCCTCCGCCTCGTCCCCTGGGCCGACCGGCTGCGGTTCACCAACACCGGCACCGAGGCGACGATGCATGCCATCCGCCTCGTGCGGGCCTACACCGGGCGAGACATCGTCGTGAAGTTCGAGGGCCAATACCACGGCCAGCACGACTACGTCCTCTTCTCCACGGCCGGTGCCCCACCGCACGCGCTCGGCTCGCGGTTCGACCCGGTGCCCTGGCAGTCGTCGTCGGGTATCCCCGAGGTGATCCGCAGCACCATCAAGGTGCTGCCCTTCAACGACCTCGAGGCTGCCGAACGGCTCTTCCGCACCCACGGTCATCGGATCGCCGGCCTGCTCGTCGAGCCCATGCTGGGCAACGCCTACGGCATCCTCCCCGAGGACGGCTACCTCGCCGGCCTGCGGGCGCTGTGCGATGAGTACGGGGCCCAGCTCGTGTTCGACGAGGTGAAGACCGGGTTCCGGATCGCCCCCGGCGGCGCCAACGAGGCGTTTGGCGTCGAGCCCGACCTCGGCACGTTCGCCAAGGCCATGGGCAACGGGTTCCCCGTGGCGGCGATCGCCGGCAAGGCCCACCTCATGGACGCCTGGGCGGCCGGCGGCATCGGCCAGGCCGGCACCTACTCGGGCAACGCCGTGGCGGTGGCGGCCGCACAGGCGACGATGGAGCAGATCGAGGACGGGGCGCTCGACGCCGTCGAACGGCAGGGATCGGCGCTCATGAGCGGCATCCGCTCGATCCTCGCCGAGTCCGGCGTGGAGGGGCACGTGACCGGGGTCCCGGGCATGTTCTCCATCTTCTTCGGACCCGAGCCGCCGGTGGACTTCCGGGCGAAGGCCGTCCACGACGCCGATCTCTACGACGAGTTGGCGGCACGCATGATCGCCAAGGGTGCCTTCGTCTGTCCCGACGCGCTCGAGCCCTGGTTCATCAACGCCTCGTTGTCCGACGAAGACGTGGCCGAGACCCTCCAGAAGTTCGACGAGAGCCTGTCGGAGGAACTCGCCGGCCGCAGCTAGGCCCCCCCGACCTCGAACCTGTCGGCCCCGGCCAGCCCTGGGGTGGCTCCAGCCCGACAGGAACGAGCGGGGACGTACCGGCTACCGTCGGCTGACCGTGACCGACCACGTCCTCGGGGCCATCTCCGTCGCCGCCGTCCTCGACGGCGGCGTCCGTGACGTGATCGGCCTGCTCGTCTCCCGGCCCGAGCGCCACCGGTCCCTCGTGGCCGGGGCACGGGGTCGGGGGATCCCGATCGAGGTGGTCGACCCACCTGTCCTCGACGCCCTCGGGTCGGGCCACGGTGGGATCGCCGCCACGGTCGGCCCCCGCCGGTTCCACGACCTCGCCGACCTCCCGATGGGGTCGCCGCCGTTCGTCGCCCACCTCGACGGGATCGAGGACCCGTTCAACTTCGGGCAGGCCGTCCGGTCCCTCCACGCAGCCGGGTGCGACGGCGCCGTGCTCGCCCCCCGCAACTGGACCACCGCCACTGCCACCGTCACCCGGTCGTCGGCCGGGGCGACCGAGTTCCTGCCGATGGCCATCGCCGAGGCCGAGGACGTGGTGGCCCTGGCCCACGACCGTGGGCTGGCCGTCGTCGCCGGGGCCGCGGTGCCCGGGGCCGTCGACCTCTGGGACCTCGACCTGACGGGCCCCCTGCTGGTGCTCGTCGGCGGCGAGCGCCGGGGCATCACCAGATCGGTGCTGCGGCAGGTGACGCCGGTGCGGGTGCCGTACGGGCGGCCGTGGGACCGGAGCCTCGGCACCGTCGCCGCCACCACGGCCATCGCCTTCGAGGTCGCCCGCCAGCGACGCCACTGACCGCCGGATCCGTCGGTCGGGGGCTACCGTCGGGGCCCATGGCCAAGATCCACGGCGGGCAGATCCTCGCCCGCGCCCTCCGCCACGAGGGCGTCGACACCGTCTTCGCCCTCACCGGCGGTCACATCATGGGCTTCCTCGATGGCTGCGTGCTCGAAGGCATCCGCATCGTCGACGTCCGCCACGAACAGACCGCCGCCCACGCCGCCGAGGCCTACACCCGGCTGACCGGCCGCCTCGGGGTCGCCGCCGTCACCGCCGGGCCGGGGGTGACCGATGCCATCACCGGCGTCGCCACGGCCGACGCCTCGGGCACCCCGATGCTCCTGCTCGGTGGCCGTCACCTGGTCCGCCAGGAGCTCATGGGCGGCCTCCAGGAGATGGACCACCCCCAGTTGTTCCGTTCGATCACGAAGTGGGCCGGCACCGGATGGCAGACCGAGCGCCTCGCCGAGACCGTGGCGACCGCCGTCCGTCATGCCCACACCGGCCGCGGGGGCCCGGTGTTCCTCGACGTGCCGATGGACCTCCAGCTCGACCAGGTCGAGGAGGACTCGGTGCTCTTCCCCGCCGACAGCCGGCCCAACCGACCCACCGGGGCGTCACCGGGCGTCGTGGCGGAGATCGTCGACGTGCTCGCCGCCGCCGAGCGGCCGATGGTCTTCGCCGGCGGCGGCTATCGGGAGCGGACCGGTGAGGGTTGGCTCGATGCCCTCGCCACCGCGCTCGGCGCACCCGTGTTCCTCAACTCCCGGGCCCGGGGCAGCCTGCGGTTCGACCACCCCCTCCTCGGCAACCACGCCCGCTCGATGCTGTTCCCCCAGGCCGACGTCGTGCTGGCCCTCGGCGTCGACTGGGACTTCCGGGCCGGCTACGGCCGCTCCATCGCCGCCGATGCCACGGTGGTCCAGATCGATGCCGACGGCTCCCGCATCGGCTGGAACCGGGCGGCCCACGTGGGCGTGGTCGCCGACCCGGTGACCGTGGTGGCCGAGCTCGCCGGCCACGCCAACCGCCTCGAGCCCCACCCCGAGTGGGTGGCGACGTTCACCCAGGCGGAGGAGATGGCCACTGCCCAGAAGATGGAGGGCCACGACAGCGACGAGTCGCCCGTCCACCCCCAGCGCTTCGCCAGGGAGGTGGCGGACTTCTTCGGCGACGACGCCATCGTGGCAGTCGACGGCGGGGACATCGTCTCGACCACCGCCCGGTGGCTGCGGGTCTCCGAGCCGGGCCACCTGCTCGACCCCGGCCCGTTCGGGTCCCTCGGCACCGGGCCCGGGTACGCCATCGCCGCCCAGGTCGCCTTCCCCGACCGCCGGGTCGGCCTCGTGTTCGGCGACGGAGCCTTCGGCTTCAACGGCTTCGAATACGACACGATGGTGCGCCACGGCCTGCCCATCGTCGGCGTCATGGGCAACGACGGCGTCTGGAGCAACATCAAGACCGTCCACCTCGCCTTCTTCCCCGAGCGAGTGGTGGCGAGCGACCTCGGCCGCCGCCCCTACGCCCCCGTGGTGGCGGCCATGGGCGGCCACGGCGAGGTCGTCACCGACCCGGGCGACATCCGGCCCGCCCTCGACCGCGCTGCGGCCTCGGGCCTGCCGTCACTCGTGGAGGTCCACATCGCCGAGACCCGCCGCATGAGCTCCAACTACGCCCAATGAGGGGATGAGCGACTACCTCCAGGCGGTGCTCTGGGGCCTCGTGCAGGGGCTCACGGAGTTCTTGCCGGTCTCCTCGTCGGGGCACCTCGTCATCGTGCCCGAGGCGCTCGGGGTCGAGCCCCCCGACCTCGCGATGTCGGCGGTGCTCCACCTCGGCACGCTGGCGGCCGTGATCGTCCACTACCGGGCCGACCTCGGCCGACTCCTGCTCCGCTCGTTCGCCGACCCGCCGACCCGCCGTCTGCTGTGGCTGCTCGTCCTCGGGACGCTGCCCGCCGGACTCGCGCTCGTCTTCGAGTCCCAGTTGGAGGCGCTGCAAGCCTCGACCACTGCGGTGGGCATCGCCCTCGTCGGCACCGGGGTGGTGCTGTGGCTGTCGGCGTTCGCCCAGGACGGTCGGATGTCGCTCGACCGGGCGAGCCCCCTCACGGCCGTCCTCGTCGGGTTCTCCCAGCTGCTGGCGGTGATTCCCGGGGTGTCGCGCTCGGGCATGACGATCTCGACGGGCATGGCCCGCAACCTGTCCCGGCACGAGGCCGCCCGGTTCTCGTTCCTGTTGGGCGTCCCCACCATCGCGGCCGCCGGTCTCATCGAGGGCATCGAGGTGGTGGGGGAGGGACGGCTCGGTGGCCCCGAGTTGGTCGGCATCCTGGTGGCGGCGATCAGCGGGTACGCCGCGATCTCGGTCCTCCTGCGCATGCTCGAACGAGGCGGTCTGCGGCCGTTCTCGTACTACTGCGTCGTGGTCGGGGTGCTGACGGTGGCCTTCCTGTGAGGCGGTTCGCAGCGAGACGTCCCTGCTTCACCCCATGGCGTCTCCGGCCGAGGACGTGACCGCGTCGAGCAGGTTGGCGGGCAACGGCTGGTAACCGTGGTGCTCGACGTCGAACGTGCCGGCTCCGCTGCTCATCGAACGCAGGTCGATCGCATACCGCAGGATCTCGGCGGTCGGCACCAGCGCCTCGACCGTGGCGATGTCGTGCTCGGGATCCGCGTCGGTTCCGAGGATCTGGCCTCGTCTGGCATTCAGATCGCCGAGGACGTCCCCTTGTGACGCTGCCGGCACGCGCACCGAGATCCGACTGAGCGGCTCGAGCACCGCGACGCCGACCTGGTCGATCGCTGCCCGGAGGGCCGCGGCTCCGGCCATCTTGAAGCTGAACTCGGATGAATCGACGGAGTGGGTCTTGCCGCCCGTGCACACCGCCCTCACGTCCACCATCGGGAAGCCGTGGCGGCCACCTCGAGCCATCGACTCCTCGATCCCGGCGCCAACGGCGGGGATGAGGTTCTTCGGGATCGCGCCACCGGTCACCTCGCTGTCGAACTCGAACCCGGAGCCGGGGGGCAACGGCTCGAAGCGCACGGTTGCGACGCCAAACTGTCCGTGACCCCCGCTCTGCTTCTTGTGCTTGCCCTCGACCTCGACCGAATCGGCGAGGGTCTCCAGGTAGGCGACCCGCCGAGGTTCGATCTCCAGTTCCACTCCGGCCCGCTCGATGCGCGACAGCGCGACTCGCACGTGGGTCTCGCCGCCGCCGGCGAGCAGCAACTGGCCCGTCGTCGGATCGTGGTGCACCGACAGGGCCGGGTCCTCGACGACCAGTCGGTGCAAGGCCGTCGCCAGGCGATCCTCGAGTGACTGTTTCGCAGATCGGATGGCCACCGCGTACACCGGTGTCGGCAGGACCGGGATTCGCGCGGTCACCCCCATCCCTTCGGTCGCCAGCGTGTCACCGGTGCGGGTGTCGGACAGCTTGGCGACCGCGGCGATCTCGCCGGCGGACACACGGCCGATCTGGTCCCGCAACGACCCGGTCGGGGAGAAGAGGGTGTGCAGGCGCTCTTTCGCCCCCGTCCGGGCGTTGACCAACACGTCGTCGGCGCGGATCGTGCCCGAGAGCACCCTGAAGAAGGAGATCTGACCGACGAACTCGTCGATCACCGACTTGAACACCACGGCAATCGGCGGCCCGTCGGGATCGGGACCGACTTCCCGGGGGCCGTCCGGCCCGTTCACGAGGGTGGGGCCCGTGTCACCAGGAGCCGGCCCGACCCGGCAGATGAAGTCGAGCAGTTGGTCGGCCCCGATCGGGCGGGTCGCCGAGCCGCAGAGCAGCGGGAACACGAGCGCTTGATCGATGGCGTCGTGGAGGAGACGCTCGAGCTCGGAGGTGGGCGGCTCGTCGCCGGCGAGGTAGTGCTCGAGGACGTCGTCGTCGAGCTCGACGATCTCCTCCACCAGGTGCTCGTGCTCGATCCGTTCGGCTTCGGCCAGCTCGGCGGGGACGTCGACCTGCTCCGCGTGCCCGGAGTCGTAGACGAAGGCGTGATGGGTCAAGATGTCGGTCACCCCGTGGAAGCCCGCCTCCTCACCGATCGGCAGCTCGGTCGGGTCGGCGTGTGACCCGAAGACCGATCGAACCTCGGCCAGGGTCCGGTCGAACGACGACCGATCTCGATCGAGTTTGTTGACGAACACGAGACGCGGCAGACCCATTTCGTCGGCGGCCCGCCACAGTGCGATGTCCTGCGACTTGACGCCGGCGACGCCGTCGATGACGAACACCGCCAGGTCGGCGGCGACGAGTCCGAGGAGTGATTCGCCCCGGAAGTCGGGATCGCCGGGCGTGTCGATGAGGTTGACGCGGTACTCGCCCCAGTCGAACGCGGCGACGGCGAGCCCCACCGACTGGTGCAGTTCCCGTTCGGCCGGGTCGCTGTCGAACACCGAGTCCCCGCCGTCGACCGAGCCCAGGCGACCAACCACTCCCGCCCGATACAGCAGCGCTTCGGCCAAGCTCGTCTTCCCGCTGCCCTGGTGCCCGACGAGAACGATGTTGCGGATCATGGCGGTAGGTCGCATGCCCGGCAGTCTTGCAGCGACAGGCAGCGCATCGGCATGGTCCTGCGTCCGCCGTGTTGCGAGGTCCGGCGACCGACGACGGCCCACCGTGCCGGCGGATCCGGCGGTACGCCGGGAATCTCCGATCGGCGGCCCCGGCATCTGGTGGGGCATCGTGACTGCGGCCCCCCTGCCATCGTCGCGCATCGCCGTTGGCAGGGGAACCGGCCCTACCCGCTCCTGCCCGACGATCCGCCCACCGCCTGACCCGGCATCGACCCCCTTCCGCGCCGGCGGGCGCGGTCGTACGGTGGTCCGTGTACTGGTTGGCCCCACCCCCCATCGCCCGTCACGCCGTGGCGGCCCTCATCCTGCTCGCTGCCCTCGCCTGGGACCTGTGGCCCGAGGCGACCGAGGCCTATCCCGTTGCGGCGGTCGACCTCGCTGCCGGCGACACCGTCGACGAGGCAGCGGTCCGCCACGAACCGCTGCCTCGCGGCCTGCTGCCCCAACCGGCGCGCGGATCGGTGGTGTTGGTGGCCGTCCCGGCCGGGACGCCGTTGGTGCCGGGCCTCGTGGGGGAGGTGGTCGTCCCCGACGGCTGGTGGACGGTGTCCGTTGACGTACCCGACGGGGCCGTGGCCGGGTCCGACGTGCGGGTGGCGATCACCTCGGTGGGAGGCGCCGAGGCGGTGTTGGTACCGGGGATCGTGGTCTCGGGACCGACGGGCACCGGCCTCGACCGGAGCCCGGGAGGCGTGGCAGTGCCGGAGGGTCACGCCGCCGCGGTCGCCGCCGCAGTCGGCAGCGGACGAGTCACCGTGCTGACGGGGACGCCGTGAGTCAGTCGTCCGAGCTCGACGACGAACCGCCGCCGCCGTCGCCGTCGCCGTTCGAGCTCCGAGAGTCGGTCTTGTAGAAGCCGGTGCCCTTGAAGACGACGCCGGACGGCTGGAAGACCTTGGTGAGCGAACCGCCGCAGCCGTCGTGGGTGCTCAGTGGGTCGTCGCTGAACGACTGGAAGGCCTCGACGGTCTTCTCGCAGCGATCGCAGCGGTACACGTAGGTCGGCATGGCGGCCGGCATGGTAGGACGGTCGATCCCCTAGGCCCGGCCCGCGGTGCCTCCGGCGACCCGCAAAGCGTGGGCCAGAGGGGGTGCAGAACACCCTTCCGAGCCCATGCCTGCCGCTCCGAACCCCGCCTGCAACCCTGGGTTCCAGCGGGGGTTCGACCGGGGAGGTGTGGGCCGGAGGGGGCGCTCTGCGCCCCCTCCGGCCCTGGGTTCGACGGCCCGGGCTCCGGCCAGGCGGAGCCCCGCCCCCAACCGGACCCCGAGGAACCGCTCGCCGGCGGGCCGTACACTCGGGGCGATGGATCTCGACCCCCTCCTCGCCGTCCCCATCGCCGTCGTGGCGGGCTACCTGCTCGGGTCGGTCGACTTTGCCGTGCTCGTCGCCCGCAGCCGAGGCGTCGACATCTACGAGGTCGGCTCGGGCAACCCGGGGACCTCGAACGTCGCCCGGACGCTCGGCAAGGGCGCCGCCGCGATCGTGCTCGTCGGCGACCTCATGAAGGGCCTCATCGCCGCCGGGATCGGGCTCTTCGTCGGCGGCGAGCCGATCGACGGGTGGGTCACCGGCCTCGGGCTCGCCGGCATCGCCGGCTTCGCCGCCGTGGTCGGCCACTGCTTCCCGGTGCTCCACCGCTTCCGGGGAGGCAAGGGCGTGGCGACCTCGATCGGCGTGTTCATCATCCTCGCCCCCGTGGTCGGCGGGGTCCTGGCGTTGCTTTGGGCGGCCATCGTCGCCGTCACCCGGACCGCCTCGATCGCCTCGTTGGTGACGATGACTGCGTCGGTGCCCGCCTTCTGGCTGCTCGTGGACGCCGACCCCGTGTCGGTCTGGGCCACGGCCATCGCCGCGTTGGTACTCGTCCGCCATGCCCCCAACATCCGCCGCCTCCTCGGCCGTGAGGAGCTGCGCATCGAGGGCGACGACGCATGAAGCCACTCGACGAGGCCCGACGCGAGGTCCTCGACGCGATGCGGCCGCTGCCGATCGGCAGCCCACCGCTGGCCGAGGCCGATGGGCTCGTGCTGGCCGAGGACGTCGTGGCCCCCCACGACCTGCCGCCGTTCGCCAACTCCTCGATGGACGGGTTCGCGGTGCGCGCCGCCGACGTCGCCGAGGTCCCCATCACCCTCGACGTGGTGGCCGACCTGCGGGCGGGCTACGTCACCGGCACCGAGGTCCGCCCGGGCACCGCCGTCGCCATCATGACCGGTGCCCCGATCCCGGTCGGCGCCGACGCGATCGTCCCGGTGGAGGACACGGAGACGACGGACGGTCGGGTCACGATCCACCGGGGCCGACCCGTCGGCGCCTTCGTGCGGCACGCCGGCGGTGACGTCGGCGCCGGGGAGCTCGTCCTCCGGGCCGGGGAACGACTCCGGCCATCCCGGATCGGCGTGCTGGCGTCGCTCGGCATCACCGAGCCCCCCGTGCGGCAGCGCCCGGTCGTCGCCCTCATGTCGACCGGTGACGAGGTGCTCGACCCGGCCACCCGCGATCTCGGCCCCGGCAAGATCCGGGACGCCAACCGCCCGGTGCTGACCTCGCTCCTGCGCGAGGTCGGTGCCGTCGTCAAGGATCTCGGCATCGTCGGCGACGACCTCGGGGCCCTCTCCGACGCCCTCGAGGTGGGGGCGGCCGGCGCCGATGCCGTCATCACCTCCGGTGGGGTCTCGATGGGCACCCACGACCTCGTCAAGCAGGTGCTGGCCGACCGCGGCACGGTGGAGTTCTGGCAGGTGGCGATGCAGCCGGCCAAGCCGTTCGCCTTCGGCCACCTCGACGGCACCCCGCTCTTCGGCCTGCCCGGGAACCCCGTCTCGGCGATGGTCGCCTTCGAGCAATTCGTGCGCCCCGCCCTGCTCACGATGATGGGGGCGACGGCGGTCCTCCGCCCTCGGATCACCGGCTACCTCGACGGGTCGGTGTCGACCGACCCCGCCAAGACCGTGTTCCTCCGGGCGAAGGCCGAGTACGCCGACGGCGCCTGGATCGCCCGCCTCAGCACCCGCCAGCAGTCGAACATGCTCTCGGCGATGGCGGCCGGGGACTGTTTCGCGGTCGTGCCCGAGGGCATCGGCGACCTGCCCGACGGCAGCGCCGTCGAGCTGGAGATGTTCCGATGGCCGGAGGCTCGGGAGGCACCATGAGCGATCGGACCGACCTGCCCCACCTCACCACCGAGGGCGACGTGCACATGGTCGACGTCGGCGGCAAGCCCGAGACCGATCGGGAGGCGATCGCCGAGGCGGTGGTGGCGCTCGACCCGTCGACCGCCGAGCGGCTCTTCGCGGGTGACCTGCCCAAGGGCGACGCGCTGGCCACCGTCCGGATCGCCGCGATCGCCGGGGCCAAGCGAGCGCCGGACCTCGTCCCCCTCTGCCACCCGGTGGCCCTCACCGGGGTCACGGTCACGGTCGAGCGGCATCCCGACGGCGCCCGCATCGAGGTGACGGCGCGAACGACCGGGCGGACCGGTGTCGAGATGGAGGCCCTCACCGGGGTGACCGCCGGGGCGCTCGCCCTCTACGACATGATCAAGGGCCTCGAGCGGGGGGCCACGATCGGACCCGTCCGCCTGCTCGCCAAGTCCGGGGGGCGGTCGGGGGACTGGCGGCGATGAGGGCGCTCGTCCTCACCGTCTCGGACCGGGTCTCGGCAGGGGAGGCAACCGACACGGCCGGACCCGCCGCCGTCGAGCTGCTGGCCGGGGCCGGCATCGACGCCGACCTGACGGTGGTGGCGGACGGGATCGAGTCGGTGGCCGGAGCCCTCCGCGAGGCGGCAGGGGCGGGCCGCCCGCTCGTCGTCACCACCGGCGGGACGGGGATGGCCGCCCGTGACGTCACCCCCGAGGCCACTCGGCAGGTCATCGACCGCGATGCCCCGGGCCTCGCCGAGGCGATGCGCGCCGCCTCCCTGGAGGTGACCCCGCACGCCATGTTGTCGCGCGGGGTGGCGGGTATCGCCGGGTCGATGCTCGTCGTCAACCTGCCGGGCTCGGAGAAGGCGGTGCGCGAGTCGCTCGAGGTCGTGCTGCCCGCCCTGCCCCATGCCCTCCGCCTGCTCGCCGGCGACACCGGACACTGAGCGCGCGGAGTTCCGCCACCCGCGGGTTGCCGAGTGTTAACGTCCGCGCCGTGATGGACGTGCACGGGACGGGTTGGTCTTGAGCGTGATCGGGGCGTATCATCCGCCCACCCTGAAGTACTTGCATACCGGCAGGACGTCGTGGACAACCTGATCATCTTCGTGCTCGTCATCGCGGCGGTCTGGGGCCTCTTCCTCTTGCCCTCCCTCATCGAGGCCCGTCGCGAGGCCCCCCTCACCTCCACCAAGCGCTACGACCAGATGGCCGCCCGGCTGTCGGTGCCCCAGACCCAGGCCAGTCCGGTCAACCGGGCCCGTGCGTCGGCCCGTCGCCGCCGGACCCTCATCGTGGCCGGTCTGCTCGCCGCCGGGACGCTGGCTGCCGCCATCATCACCGCCAATGTCTGGGTGCTGGTCGCCCACCTGGTCATCGACGCCTTCCTGGCCTGGTACGTGGCGATGCTCGTGCAACTGCGCAAACAAGAGCACCGGGTCGCGCTCGCCCGCCGCGTCCAGGAGGCGCCGGTCGAATCCACCCCGCAGGTTCGGGTCATCGCCGGCTGATCCCGAGGGGGCCTACCCGGCCCTCGCCGGTACACTCCACGACCCCACGGGGCTGTAGCTCAGTTCGGCAGAGCACCTCGTTCGCAACGAGGGGGTCACGGGTTCAAATCCCGTCAGCTCCACCATCGTGTCCCTGCAGCGTCGATCGCCCCTAGGGTGACGACGATGTCGTCGGCCAGTGCGCTCGTCTCCCCGGCGCCGATGTGCCCCCGACCGCGTCGATCGGGTCTCGTGCCGTGAAGTTCCTGGCGGTTATCACGGCTGCGCTCTCGGCCCCGCTGCGGGGTGGCACCTTCAAGGCGGTGGCGCGGATCACCGTCCTCATCCTCGGCTTCGTCGCCCTGTTCAGTGTGGGGTTCCAGGTGATCATGGCCAGCGAAGGGCGCGAGTTCAGCTGGATCTCGGCGGTCTATTGGACCGTCGTCACCATGACGACACTCGGTTTCGGTGACATCGTCTTCATGTCCGATCTCGGGCGCATGTATTCGCTCGTGGTGCTCATCGTCGGGGCGGTGCTGATCCTCGTCCTACTGCCATTCACCTTCATCCAGGTGGTCTACCTGCCGTGGCGTGACGCGGTGCGCGAAGCCCAGACTCCCCGGAGGCTGCCGCAGGACACCAGTGGGCATCTCATCCTCACGGGTCTGGGCTCGGTCGAGGATGCGCTGATCCAGCGTGCCGATCGGTCGGGTGTGCCGTATGTGCTCGTGGTCGAGGACATCGAGGAGGCCCAACGCCTCGCCGAGGACGGCTATCGGGTGATGGTGGGAGCGTTCGACGAGCCGGAGACGTATCGGGCGGCGAGGGCCGAGACGGCGGCGATGGTCTTCGCGGCGCAGTCCGACGAGCGCAACAGCAACATCGCCTTCACCGTGCGAGAGGTCACCGACCGGGCGATCGTGGTCACCACCGCCCACTCGGAGGACGCGGTGGACGTGCTGCATCTCGCCGGCGCCGATCACGTCATCCAGCTGGGCCGTTCGCTCGGCTACGCCTTCGCCCGGCGGGTCCTCACCGATGATGCGACGTCCAGTGAGATCTCTCGCTTCGACGACCTCGTCATCGCCGAGACCGCCGCAACCGGTACCGATCTGGTCGGCAAGACGCTCGCCGATCTCGATCTGCGCCACCGTTTCGGGGTCTCCGTGGTGGGACTGTGGGACCGAGGTCGCCTCCACGTGGCGGTGCCCCATCTCCGGATCGAGCAGTCGTCGGTGCTCCTGCTCGCAGGCTCGGAAGAGGCACTGGCTGCCTACGACGCGTCCGCCGCCCCGGACCAGGAGGACGCCGACCAGTCCCTGGGACCGGTGCTGATCATCGGTGGGGGACGGGTGGGAAGGGCCGCCGCCGAGTCGCTGACGGAGCGATCGGTCCCCTTCACGGTCGTGGAACGGATCCCAGAGCGTGTGCGCCATCTCGACCCCGACAACGTGGTCGTCGGCGACGCCTCGGACCTCGAGGTGCTGCGTGCAGCCGGGTTGGAGGACGCCAGCGTGATCATGATCACCACCCACGACGACGACACCAACGTGTTCCTGACCCTCTACTGCCGCAGGCTCCGTGAGGATCCGGAGATCCTCGGCCGGGTCCGAGTCGACCGAAACGTGTCCACGCTCCATCGTGCAGGCGCCGACTTCGTCCTGTCCTATGCCTCCACCGGCGCCATCGAGGCCTGGAACGTGCTCAAGGAGGACTCGACCCTGCTGCTGGCCCGGGGTCTGGTGGTCTTCCGGTTGCCGATGCCCCCGGAGTTGGCCGGAAGTCGTCTCGCCGACGTCGACATCCCGGCGGACACTGGGTGCACCGTCGTCGCCCTGGTGACGGAAGGGCACGGGGTGGTCCAACTCGACGGCAACACGATCCTGCGGCCCGACGCCGATCTCCTCCTGATCGGCGACGAAGAGGCCGAGGAGCGGTTCCTGGAACGGTATGTGGCCCGGAGACGGACCGGTCTCAGGCGGAGGCTGGCGCAGGTTGGTCGCACCGGTCCCTAAGGCGAGCCGTCGCAGGAGGGCACGGTTCTTCTTCGACCGGGACGGGATCTGGGGCTCGGATCGGATGAGTTCCACCGGCGAAACGCACGGGTGACCGTCCGGTCGGAGGGGCGTTGCCCTTCTCTTGCTGGGGACACTTCCTAACGTGGCGGACCCATGGACATCTCGTCGCACAGCCGTCGGCGTCGCTCGACCGTTCGCCTGCTGGGCATTGTCCTGGCGATCTCGATGACGGCCTGTACGGGCCTCGTGACGGAGCCGCTCCCCGAGACCGAGCCGAGCCCGTCGGTCGCCACGACGACCACCTCGGCCGCGGCGGCTTGCCTCACCGGGGGTCCTGGGACCGCGCCCGTCGCCACCGGGGGGCGAGCCCTCGACGCCATCACCCTCTCCGGGGAGGTCTTCGCGTGCGCGCCCGACGTCGTCGTGGTCGGTGAGGCCAGCCTGTCGGAGGCCGTCGCCGCCGCCCAACTGGCGGCGGCCCTGGTCGCGCCCCTCCTGCTGCCGCACCCCCAGCTGGCAGCCGAGCTCGGTCGCCTCGATCCCGAGCGCGTCCACGTGGTCGGAGCGGCCGTCGTCGAGCCGCCTCCCGGTGCCGAGTTGGTGTCGCATGACATTCCGTCCGCCATCCAGGAGGCCAGTGAGCGATTGGCAGCCCCTGTCGTCGAGCCGACCGACCAGTTCTCCAAGGTCGTCGACGCCGTCCTCGCCATGGAGAGCGAAGCTGCGGTGGTCAGCCCGGACGTGGCGAACGCCCCCGTCAACGACGTCGATCGATTGGTCACCGGCCTGGCGCGCCCGACCGATGGCGGCCCGGTGTGGATCGTCGACGCGGCCGACCCGTTCACCGTCCTCCTGGCGGCGGCATACGCCACTTCGGCGAACGCCTCGGTCATCCCGGTGGATGCCGACGACCTCTTCCGACATCCGGAGGTGGGGGAGGCGCTCGCCGGCTATCCGGACCGGCCGCTCCGCACCGTCGGGCTCACGGAGGCTCCGAACGACTGGAAGCTCCGGACCCTGGCGCGCGGCGAGCAACTCCCGGGGGGCGGCTTCGAGTTGTTCCCGGACCACATCAACCGGCGGCTCGTGGGCTTCTACGGGAACCCCGCGTCGCCAGCCCTGGGGGCGATGGGCATGGTGGCGCCCGAGGAGGCGCTGGACCTGATGCGCGACGGGGGCGTCCTCACCGGCTACCTCGAGAGCGGGTGCTTCCCGTCACCCTGCCAGGGCACCGTCCAGCCCGGTCTGCTCGACGGCTTCGCCGCCGACGGCGCGACCGTGGTTCCGCTGTTCAACTACATCGGCAGCGTCGCCCAGCCACGGTGCGGCACCGCCCTGTTCCCCATCGAGCGGTTCCAGGACGGCATCGACGTCGCAGGCCGAGAGGGTGGCTACGTCGTGTTCGACCTCCAGCCGGGATCCCAGGACTTCCTGACCCAGGTCCGGGCCTACGAGCCCGCACTCCGGCTTCCCCACGTGAGCGTGGGGCTCGACCCCGAGTGGCGCTGTGCGCCCGGCCAGACCGACTTCGATCGGATCGGGACCGTCACCGCCGCCGAGGTCAACCAGGTCATCGACTGGCTCGCCGACCTGGTCAACGCCGAGGCCCTCCCGCAGAAGCTGCTGGTCATCCAGCAGTTCCGATTCTCGATGATCCAGGACCGGGACCAGATCACCGAGCGGCCGGAGGTCCAGGTGCTGATCCAGATGGACGGGGAGGGCCAGGGCAACCTCAGCACCAAGGATGGGACGTGGGAGGCCCTCATCGAAGGCACCGAGGACG
>JBFLKR010000234.1:0-13146 GCA_040883295.1 Acidimicrobiia bacterium | reverse complement strand
GCGGGCGTCATGACCGATGGCGCCGCCAACGCACTCCTCAAGACGCTCGAGGAGCCGTCGGTGTCGACCATCTTCCTGCTCGTCGCCGAGTCGATCGAGGACCTGCCGGACACCATCGCCTCGCGGTGTCGGGTGGTCCCGTTCAGTCGGGTGGCGACCGACGAGGTCTCGGGGGCCCTCGTGTCCCTGGGCGTCGACCCCGAGCCGGCCGGCGAGGCAGCTCGGATCGCCGGGGGTCGCCCGGGCATCGCCCTCTCCGTGGCGACCGAGCCGAGGGTCGCCGAGTTCCGGCAGGCGTGGATCACCGTCCCCTCGCGCGTCGGCGGGGGACCGGGGTCGGCGTCGGAGCTCGCCGACGAGCTGTTGGCGTCGTCGGAGCCGCTGCTGGAGGCCATCCGGGCCCGCCAGGCCGTCGAGCACGTCGACACGGCCCGCGATCGCGACCGCCAGAAACGTGAGCTGAACCGGGCGACCCAGGCCCTCACCGTGAACGGGCTGGAGTTGCTCGCCTCGGTCTACGTGGACGCGGCCGCCTCCCAGCACGGTGCCCCGGTGCGCAACGCCGACATCCCGCTCGAGGACCTCATCGCGGTCTCGCCCGAGCGGGCGATCCGCAACGCCGAGCAGGTGCTCGATGCCGTGGTCGACATCCGTCGCAACCTGCGACCCGGCCTCGTGTTGACCAATCTCCTCGTCGGGTTGGGGCATGGCTGAGTGGTGGGAGTCGGTCTGGAGGGCGACGCTGCGTGTCGCCCCGCCGCTGCTCCGAGCCGGCTTCCGGCTCGAGGGTGACATTCCGGTGCTGCCGTCGGGCCGCCTGATCGTCGCGGCGAACCACTTCTCGTTCGTGGATCCGGTGATGGTCGGAGTGGCGTTGGGACGTCCCATCCGCTACCTCGCCGTGAGCGAGCTCTTCGAACACCACCCGGCCTTCACCCGACTCATCGAGTCCTACGGCGCCGTCAGGTTGCGC
Organism: Acidimicrobiia bacterium; assembly: GCA_040883295.1. GTDB lineage: Bacteria > Actinomycetota > Acidimicrobiia > Spongiisociales > JAENVV01 > JAHEFX01. The sequence goes on along the minus strand of JBFLKR010000234.1, from coordinate 12,173 downwards.
AACCAGGGCGTGCCACACCGGGCCATCCGCCTCGCCAGGGACCACCTGTTGGCGGGCGGCGCCGTGGGCATCTTTCCCGAGGGGCGACGTGTCGAGGAATGGGGCGAGGAGGCCGGCAAGCTCGGGGCGGGGTGGCTGGCCATCAGGACGGGAGCGCCGATGCTCCCCGTGTTCGTCCACGGGTCGGAGTGGACGCTGTCGCTGCGCGAGCCCGGATTCCGGTTCGTGCCGATCGGCCTGCGGGTCGGTGAGCCCATCGACCCCGCCGACTACGAGGACACCCGCGAGGGGATGCGAGCCATCGTCGACGAGTGGGGGCGCCGGATGTCGGCCCTGGCCGAAGACCGCCCCCAACTCGATCCCCCCCTGCTGCGGTTCGGACGCACCCGCCGCATCCTCTGACGAACCCAGGGTTCACGGCTGCGAATTCGGGGTCGTCAGCCCACGGGACGATCGGGCACCAGGTCGGCGATCCAGGCCTCTGCCTCCGCCGGCGACCGCAACTGGACGAACGAGAGGTGGGCCCAGGTCCGGTCGTCCATGGCGGAGGCGTATCGACGGCGGTACTTCTCGTGGTTCGTCCACGACCACACGATGATGTTGTGTCGGGGCCGCGGATCCCACAGGTTGCGCCACGGTTCTCGGTTGCCGTTCCACAGTTGCTCCCGCCGCACGACTCGTCGGACGGTCCGCCGCACGACCCGTCGCATCACCACCCCCCGCGGGTAGTCGAGCCAGACGACGTGCGTGGCGCGCCCCCACACCGTGGGCCGGACGGCGGAGTAGTTCCCACAGGCCACCCAGGCATCGCCGGCAAGTGCCTCGATGACGTCCGCACGAAACGCCTCCGGCGCCGGCTCACCCCAGTCGGGCTGGTGGTAGAGGGCGTCCAGTTCCACGTGGGGGATGTCGAGCCGGTCGGCGATGGCCGAGGCCAGCTGCGTCTTGCCGGCCCCCGAGGTCCCGACGACGGAGAAACGGCTCACGTCCCGAGGCGGGTGCCCATCTCGGCCACGAGGGCCTGGAGCCCCGAGAGCGGCCGGACCATCACGGTGAGTTCGGTGATCCGGTCACCGTCCATGCGCAGGTAATCCCACCCCTGCACCATGCGATCGCCGACCCGGGCCTCGAACACCAGGCCGTGGGTGCCGTCACCGGTGAGTTCGTCGACGTAGCGGAAGTCCTCGAACACCTCCCACACCGTTCGAAGCACGAACGACACGGCGTCCTTGCCCTCGTAGGGCCGGAAGACGGCAGGGGAGAAGAAGCGGACGTCGGGATGGAGGAGCTCGTTGGCCGCCTCGATGTCGCCTGCCTCGATGGCGGCTCGGAACGGGTGCATGCGCCCACGCTACGCCCGCAGGTCGTCGACCATTCGGCGGACTTCGCCGGCGAAGAAGGCTGCAGGATCCGGGTACAGCCACTCGAGCTGGTTGGTGACCTCGAGGACGACGAGCCCGTGGAACCGGGCCCACATCCCGATGAACGCCGGTACCGCCTCGGGCGCCACGCCCCCGATCTGCTCGGCCACGGCACGCTCGGCGGGGGTGGCCGGCCGATGCAGGGGAGGGACGGCCAGGCGCCCGTCGGCCCACGCCTCCACCCCCACGGCGAACAGGGCGGCCCCCAGGCGGCGATTGGCTGCCACCGTCGGGCCCTCCTCGGGTGCTGCATAGCCCGGTATCGGTGTCCCGAAGATGAGGAGGAACCGTTCGGGATGGGCGAGCGCCCAGTCCCGGTAGGCGTGGATGCCGTCGCGGATGCGGTCGAACGGGTCGCCCTCGGCGGTGGTGGCGGTCTCGACGGCATCGGCGAGGTCCTCGTAGGCCTCGGTGATGAGGTCGGTGAGCAGGGCGTCGATCCCGTCGTAGTACCGGTAGAGCCCGGCCGGACTCATCCCGATGTCGCGGGCCACGCCGCGCAGGCTCAGGGCAGGGGCGCCACCCTCGACCATCTGTCGCAGCGCAGCGGCCTTGATGTCCGCGATGGTCTCGGTGCGCAGGCGCTCGCGGCGGGTGGCCATGGCGACAGTCTGCCGAGTCCTCCCCGTTGGCGCAAACACCATTGACAGTGCGAACGCCGTTCATCTACGCTGGGATGTGCGAACAGTGTTCACTCGAGAGGAGACGTCATGCAGGTCAACGTCATCGGCGCGACGGGCGGAGCCGGGCGAGCGATCGCCGAGGCACTCGTCGAGGCCGACCTCGACGTGGTCGGGGTCGATCGATCCGGCTCGTCGCCGGTCGGTCGGGCGATCGGTGCCGACATCACCACCGACGACGGGGCCCGGGCTGCGGTCGTCGGGGCCGACACCGTCGTGATGGCGGCCCAGCCGCCCTATCACCGGTGGCCGGAGGACTTCCCGCCGATGCTCGAGCGGGTGATGGGGGCCGCGGCCGACGTCTCGGCGAAGCTCGTCATGGTCGACAACCTCTACGCCTACGGACCGGCCGAGATGCCCATCTCGGAGACCACACCCCATCGGGCCACCGATCCGAAGGGCCGGGTCAGATCGGAGATGCTCCACGCGCTGTTGGCCGCCCACGAGGTGGGTCGTCTGCGAGTCGCCGTCGGTCAGGCCTCCGACTACGTCGGCCCCCACGCGCCCCGCTCGACCATCACGGCCCTGACGGTCGACCCGGTGGCCGGCGGTGGGGATGCCGCCCGCTGGGTGGGGTCGCTCGACGTGCCACACGCCGTTGCCTTCCTCCCCGACGTTGCCCGGGCCTACGTCTCGCTCGTCACCGACGATCGGGCGGACGGGCAGGCCTGGGTGCTGCCCCACGTCGGGGCCCCCACGGGACGGGAGTTCATCGCTGCCCTCGCCGCCGCCGCCGGTCGTCCGATCGAGGCGAAACGCCTCCCCATCTGGATGTTGCGCGTCGCCGCCCCCTTCCACCGCGACTCCCGGGAGCTGCTCGGCATCGCCCACCAGTGGACCGAGCCGTGGACGGTCGACTCGTCGGCGTTCGAAAGCACGTTCGGGAAGGTCGAGCGGACGTTGCTCGACGACGCCGTCGCCGCCACCCTCCACGGTCCGGGGGTCGCTCGATGACCCGCTCCGCACGCCGGGCAGTGGGCGGCGTCGCCGTCCTCGTCGTCGCCGGACTCGTCGGCACGGTGGTGTGGTGGCTGGGCAGCGACCCACGTCGGGGCGCCGAGGCCGTCGCTGCCACCGAGGTGGTCGTGACCGACGACGCCTTCGGCCCGGCCGTGATCGAGATCGGGATCGGCGAGACGGTGACCTGGACGTTCATCGGCGACGACGCCCATGACGTCTCCGGCGACGGGTTCGTCTCCCCGGTGATGGTCGAGGGCACCTGGGAGGCCACCTTCGAGCGGCCCGGCACCTACGACTACGTCTGCAGCCTGCACCCCGTCGGCATGCGGGGACGGGTGGTCGTCACTCCCTGACGTCGCCGCCACAGATCAGGGCGCGAAGGTTCCGAACGACCGATCCATGTACAGCAGCGGGTCGGTCTTCTCGCCGAGGTGGACCGCCTGCACCTCGCCGATGACGATGTCGTGGGTGCTGCGGCCGACGAGCGACTCGATGACGCACTCGAACGAGACGAGCGCCGTGGTGAGGATGGGCTGGCCGAGGTCGCCCTCGCGCCACTCGCCGACCGAAAACCGATCGTCGCCCTCCAGGCCGGTCATCCCGGCGAATGCCGCGGCCACCCCCTGGTCGCCGGCGGGCAGCACGTTCACCGCGAAGCGGCCCGCGTCGACGATGAGCGCATGGCTCGACGCCGATCGGTTGACGCACGCCAGCAGCATCGGGGGATCGACGGTGAGCGACGTCACCGCCGAGGCGGTGAGCCCGCCGCGTCGGTCTCCATCGGCGACCGTCACCACGTCGACGGCGGCCGCCAGCCTGCGCATGCCTTCGAGGAAGTCGTCCATGCCGGCGACCGTAGCGGGCGGGTGGGGGACGCGTAGCGTGGGCCCCATGTCCCACCCCCAGCGGATACTCCTTGCCCCCGACGGGGTCCGGCGCCTCGCCGCCACGATCGATCGGGAGGTCCCCGACGTGGTGGGCGGTGACGACCTGGGCGTCCTCGCACACTGGTGGTCGATCGGTGACCTGACCCCGACTGCGTTGCTCGGCGCCGACGGGCATCCACCTCGGGCCGCCGGCCTGCCCGACCCCGGAACCCGGCCGGTCCGGCTCTTCGCAGGGGCGACCATCGAGCGGACCCGCCCCCTGCGGGCCGGCGAGTGGGCCGAGGTCCGTTCGGTGGCGGTCCCGGTGCGCGAGACCGAGACGGCGGGCGGTCGGCCGCTCTCGTTCGCCGAGGAGCGCCTCGAGGTGCGCGCCGACGAGGACTTCGTCGTTCGGGAGACCCGCACCGTCGTCTACACGGTGCCCGGGCCCCCGGCCGAACGGCGTCCCGCCGGGTCCGTCGATCGGGCCTGGGAGCGGGTCGTCGTGCCGGACGAGCGGATGCTCTTCCGGTTCTCGGCCCTCACCTGGAACGCCCACCGCATCCACTACGACCGTCGCTTCGCCGTCGGCACCGACGGCCACCCCGGACTCGTCGTCCACGGCCCGCTCCTCGCCGCCCTGCTCGCCGACCTGTGGGAGCAGGAGGACGGTCGCCCCCTGCATCGGTTCTCCTTCCGGGCCCGTGCACCGATCCACGACGGCGAGCCGGTGGTCGTCGTCGGGGGGCCGAGCGGTGAGCTCGCCGCCCTCGACGCCGAGGACCGGGTCGTCATGACCGCCACCGCCGAGTCGGCGAGAGGAGCCCCGCCATGGACTTCGACCTGACCCCCGAACAGCAGCTGTTCCGGTCCACGATCCGCGAGTTCGTGGACAAGGAGATTCGCCCGGTCGCCCGGGAGTGGGAGGCGTCGGGGCGCTATCCCACCGAGATCGTCGAGCACATGAAGACGATGGGCCTCTTCGGGATCACCATCCCCGAGTCCCATGGCGGCCTCGGCCTCGACATGGTCTCGATGACCGTCCTCTTCGAGGAGCTGTCGAAGGGATGGATGGGCGTGGCGGGCATCATCGGTTCCCACTCGCTGGCAGCGTGGATGATCGACCGGTACGGGACCGAGGACCAGCGCGAGCGCCACCTCGCCGACCTCGCCGCCGGCCGTCGGCGGACGGCCATCGCCCTGACCGAGCCCGACGGTGGCTCCGACCTGGCCGGCATCCGAACCCGGGCGGTGCGAGACGGCGACGAGTACGTCCTGTCGGGCACCAAGTTCTGGATCACGAACGCCCGCTACGCCGATCCGCTCCCGGTGCTCGCCACCGTGGAACCGGGGTCGGGCCACCGGGGGCTCTGCGTGTTCCTCGTCCCGGGTGACGCCGAGGGCCTGACCGTGTCTCGCGACCTCGGCAAGCTCGGGTACAAGGGCCCCGAGTCCTGCGAGGTGGTCCTCGACCAGGTGCGGGTGCCGGCCGCCGAACTGCTCGGCGGTGAGGAGGGCCAGGGGTTCGTCCAGGTCGTCAACGCCCTCGGCGTCGGGCGGCTCAACATCGCCGGCCGGGCGGTGGGCGTCGCCCAGGAGTCCTACGACCGGGCTCTCGAGTACAGCCGCCAGCGGGAGGCGTTCGGTCGGCCAATCTCGGGATTCCAGGCGGTGCAGTTGAAGCTGGCCGACATGGCCACGGCCGTCCAGACCGCCCGCCTCATCACATGGTGGGCCGCCTGGCGGGCCGACCGGGGCGAGCGGCCCGACGTCGAGGCGGGGATGGCCAAGTACCACGCGTCGGAAGTGGCCCTCCAGCTCGCCCTCGAGTCGATGCGCATCCACGGCGGGGCCGGCTACTCGACCGAGCTCGAGGTCGAGCGCCTGTACCGGGACGCACCGCTCATGGCGATCGGGGAGGGCACCAACGACATCCTGCGCACGCTCATCGCCAAGGGCCTCGTCTCGGGGCGGGCGGTGATCGGATGACCTGGCCACGCACCTGGCTGTTCGTCCCCGGCGACCGGTCCGACCGCTTCGACAAGGCCACCTCGTGCGGCGCCGACGCGGTCATCGTCGACCTCGAGGACGCCGTCGAACCGGCGGCGCGTCCGGCGGCCCGTCTGGCTCTCGGGACCTGGCTGTCCGAGCGGGGCCCCACCGTCCCGGTGTGGGTCCGGGTGTCGGCCCCGGTGCCACCGCCCGAGGACCTGGCCGCCGCCACCGGCGCCGCCGGCATCGTCGTCCCGAAGGTGGTGTCGACGGCGGAGCTCGACGGACTGCCCGACGGCATCCCCGTCGTCGCCATGGTCGAGACCGCCCGCGGCCTCCGTGACGTCGATGCCATCGCCCAGCATCCGGCGGTCGTGGGCCTCATGATCGGCGAGTACGACCTCGCCGCCGACCTCGGCATGCCGGTTCACCCGGGGCACCCGGCGCTCGACGCCGCCCGGGCGTCGGGGGTCGGGGCGGCGGCCGCCGCGGGCCTCGAGAGCCCGATCGGCCCCGTCGACGCCGACTTCTCCAACCCGGCCGAGCTCGAGGCGTCCACCCGCCGACTGGTCTCGCTGGGCTTCGGTGCCCGAGCCGTCATCCACCCGGTCCAGGTCGATCCCGTCCATCGCGGTCTCGCCCCCTCGGACGAGGAGGTGGCCGAGGCCGAGCGGGTCGTGGCGGCCTTCGAGTCGGCCGGCTCGGCGATCGGCGTCGACCGGTCGGGGCGGATGATGGACGAGGCCACCGTGCGCGGTGCCCGGCGGGTGCTGGCACGGGCCGGCCGACGGGGGGCGAGATGATCACCCATGTAGCGGTGTTCCGCTGGAAGCCGGGGACGGATGTTGCCGACGTGGCCGCATTCGCGGCTGCGCTCGACGAGATGGTCCCCCGGATCGCCGCCATCCGCGGCTACCGACACGGTCCGGACATCGATGCCAACGACGGCACCTGGGACTACGCCGTGGTGGCGGAGGTCGACGACGTCGAGGCGCTCCGGGCCTATCTCGAGCACCCGGCCCACGTGGAGGTGACCGAGCGGCACCTCGGCGGGATCCTCGCCGACGTCGTCCGGGTCCAATTCGGGAATGGGGGCTGACCGATGCCGCGTGTCGTCGTCACCGGAGCCCGGGGCGGCCTCGGCCGCCATGTCGTGGCCGAGCTCCGGACCCATGGGTACGACGTCGTCCCGGTCGACGTGGCCCCGGGCGGTCCCCCCGACCTGACCTTCGACCTGCGGGACTACGACCGGGTGCGCCAGGTCGTGGCCGGCGCCGACCTCGTCGCCCACCTCGCCGCCAATCCCGAGCCCGACCGTGACGAGGCCACGGGTCCGTCGCGGTTCGAGGGGAACACCATCTCCATGTTCAACGTCTTCTGGGCCGCCTGCCACGCCGGCGTGCCCCGGGTGGCCTGGGCGTCGTCGGAGACCGTCTACGGCCACCCATTCGAGGAGGTGGCCCCCGATTCGTTCCCGGTCCGCGAGGACGCCCGGCTCGAGCCGCAGTCCGGGTACGCGCTCTCGAAGGTGGTGGGGGAGGACCTCGCGCGGCGGCTCGAGGCGCGGTTCGGCACCACGTTCGTGGCGCTGCGGTTCTCCAACATCCTCCACACGGACCCCGACCACCCGGCCTCGTACGCCAAGGTGCCGAGCTACCAGGCCGACCCGATGGTGCGGGTGAGCAACCTCTGGGGCTACATCGACGCCCGCGACGCGGCCGTGGCCACCCGGCTCGCCCTCGAGGTCGACATCCCCGGCAGCGTCGAGCTGACGATCGCGGCGGCCGACACGATCGTCGACACGCCGAATGCCGAGCTCGTCGCCCGGCGCTTCCCCGGTGTCCCGCTCGAGCCCGGCTGGGGTCCCCACCGGACGCTGCTCGCCATCGACCGTGCCCGCGAGGTGCTGGGCTGGGAGCCGCTGGTCTCATGGCGGGACGAGGTGTGACGCTGCGATTCGCGGCCACCGAGCTGACCCCCTCGGAGCGGGCGCTGCGTGACGAGGTCCGGTCGTTCCTCGAAGCCGAGCTGCCGCGGGGTTCGTTCGAGCCGGGACTCGGCATGGGCGCCGCCTCCGACCCGGCCTTCACCCGACGGCTGGCCGGACGGGGCTGGGTCGGGATGGCCGTGCCCACCCGCTACGGCGGACACGACCGAACGGCCGTCGATCGATTCCTGGTGGTGGCGGAGCTGCTGCGATGGGGCGCCCCGATCGGCTACCACTGGGTCTCCGACCGCCAGACCGCGCCGATGCTGCTCCGCTACGGGAGCGAGCACCAGCGCCGTCGCTTCCTGCCGGCGATCTGCGCAGGGGAGATCGGCTTCTCGATCGGGATGAGCGAGCCCGACAGCGGCAGCGACCTGGCCTCGGTCACGACCCGGGCCGAACGGGTCGACGGCGGATGGTCGCTGAGCGGCACCAAGGTGTGGACGAGCGGGGCCCATGAGAACGACTGGGTGGTGGTCCTGTGCCGCACGAGCCCGCTCGATGCCGACGACCGCCACGGTGGGCTCTCCCAACTCATCGTTGACCTGTCCGCACCGGGCGTCACCGTCAGTCCGATCCCGTTGCTCGATGGCAACGCCCACTTCAACGAGGTCGTCTTCGACGAGGTCTTCGTGCCCGACGAGCTCCTCCTCGGCGTGGAGGGTCGCGGCTGGGCTCAGAACACGTCCGAGCTCGCCTATGAACGGGGCGGGCCCGACCGGTGGCTGTCGACCTACCTGCTCGTCGAGGAGCTCCTGCGCACCCGGGCCGACGACCCCCCTCCCGGATTGGTCGACCTGCTCGGCGACGTGACTGCCCGCTGGATGGCGCTCCACGACTGCTCGCTGGCGGTGGCCCGGGCGATCGACCGTGGCGAGGCGCCCGCCCGGGAGGCAGCCCTCGTCAAGGAGATGGGCACCCGCTTCGAGCAGGAGGTCCTCGAGCGCGTCCTCGGCCTGGTCGACGGCGAGCCGTCGCCGGCGGCCGCTGACCGGTTCGGCCGCCTCCTCGCCACGGCCTCCCTCACGAGCCCCGCCTTCACCATCCGTGGCGGGACGATCGAGATCCTCCGGTCGGTCATCGCCAGGGGGTTGCGGCCATGACGGCCGTCGACGAGTTGCTGATCCGAGAGACCGACCGACTGTTCGGGGCGGTCGCAGACCACGACACCGTCCAGGCCGCCGAGGCAGCGGGGTGGTCGGGACCGGTGTGGGCGGCGGCCGCCGCCGCCGGGCTGCCGTGGGTGTCGGTACCGGAAGACGCGGGCGGTACCGGTGGCACCCTCGCCGATGCCACGGCGATCGCCCGGCTCGCCGGCGCCCACGCCGTGCCCGTGCCCGTGGTCGAGACCGCCCTCGCCGGCCGGGTGCTCGCTTCGGCGGGCTTGGCGGTGCCGGCCGGCCCCGCCTCCCTCGCCCCGCCCGAGACGGCTTCGGTGGTGGCCGAGCCAACGGCCGGTGGGCTCCGCCTGTCGGGTCGGCTCGGTCGGGTGCCGTGGGGAGCCGGGGTGGCGGTCGTCGTGGCCGTCGTCGAGGACGGAGGCCGACGGTGGGTGGTGGCCGTTGACCCCTCGTTGGTGGCCGTGGAGGCGGATGCCAACCTCGCCGGGGAGCCACGCGACACGCTGGTCGTCGACGGAGTCGAGTTCGACGCCCGACCGGTCGTTCCCGGCGACGCCCGCTCACCGTTGATCGACGGCGCCCTCGCCCGCGCCGCCCAGATGGCCGGCGCGCTGGAGGCCATGGCCCGTCTGACCATCGACTACACCCACGCCCGTCACCAGTTCGGCCGCCCCGTCGCTCGCTTCCAGGCGGTGCAGCAGCACCTGGTGCACCTCGCCCAGCAGGCGGCACTCGTGGGCGTGGCGGTCGACCGGGCGGTGCGGGCCCGCGACGCCGGCGGGGGCTCCGTCGAGGTGGCGGCGGCGAAGCTGCTCGCCAACCGGGCGGCGTCGATCGCCACGGCTGCCTCCCACCAGGCCCACGGCGCCATCGGGATGACCCGTGAGTACCGGCTCCACCACTTCAGCCGACGGCTCTGGTCGTGGCGCCATGAATTCGGCGGCGACCGCCACTGGCGCGAGGTCGTCGGCCGGGCGGCGCTCGACGCCGGGGCCGATGGCCTGTTCCCCCTCATCGCCGACGGGACCTCGACGGTCCCCCGACCCGACCCCGAGGAGTAGCCATGGCGGACCACGGGTCCTGGGGCGACGTCCACGCCACCATCGACGGGCATGTCGCCGTCGTCGAGGTGCGACGGCCACCCCACAACTACTTCGACGTCGCCATGGTCGGCTCGCTGGTCGCCGCCTTCGGCGACCTCGACGACACGCCCGACTGCCGGGCGATCGTGCTCTGCTCGGCGGGGAAGAACTTCTGCGCGGGCGCCCGACTGGCCGACGGCACTCCGTCGGTGATCGATGCCGGCGTGCGCCGCCTCTACGCCGAAGCAACGCGGCTGTTCGACACCGCCACCCCGATCGTCGCCGCCGTGCAGGGGGCAGCGGTCGGCGGCGGGCTCGGGCTGGCGCTCGTCGCCGACTTCCGGGTCGCCTCCCCGGCATCGCGGTTCACGGCCAACTTCGCCCGACTGGGCTTCCACCAGGGTTTCGGGATCTCGGTCACCTTGCCGCGGGTCGTCGGCCACCAGCATGCGCTCGACCTGCTCTACACCGGTCGCCGGATCGGCGGCGAGGAGGCGGCGGCGATGGGCCTCGTCGACCGACTGGTCGAGCCCGGTGAGGAACGGGCGACGGCCGTGGCGTTTGCTTCGGAGATCGCCGAGTCGGCTCCATTGGCGGTGCGGAGCATCCGGGAGACGATGCGGGGCGATCTGGCCGGGCTCGTCGCGCTCGCCACCGAGCGGGAGGCCGACCAGCAGGAGCGACTGCGAGGGACCGACGACTTCGCCGAGGGCGTTGCCGCCATGGAGGAGCGCCGTCCGCCCGAGTTCCGGGGGCGCTGATGCCGCTCGGACCGTCGTGGCGGGTCGGCGACACCCACATCCGCAGTGTCATCGAGTCCGAGCAACGATGGAAGTGGTCCTGGCTGCTACCGGACGTCGACGCCCGGTGGGCGGGTGGGATCCCGTGGCTCGCCCCGTACCTCGACGGGGATCGGATGCGGGTCCGAGTCCAGGCCCTGGTGGTGGAGACCCCGGACGTCCGGGTGCTGGTCGACACGGGGGTGGGCAATCACAAGCCTCGATCGATCCCCATGTTCGACCACTTCGAGACGGACTTCTGGACCGACCTCGTGGGCGCCGGTCTCGATGCCGTCGACGTCGTCGTGAACACCCACCTCCACGTCGACCACGTGGGCTGGAACACGATGCTGGCCGACGGTCGCTGGGTGCCGACGTTCCCCGACGCCCGGCACCTCATGGTGGGTACCGAGCTCGAGCACGCCCGCCACCTGGCCGGGTCATCGGCATACGACGACGTGCTTGCCGACTCCGTGGACCCGGTGGTGGAGGCCGGGCTGTCCGACCTCGTCGCGGCCGACCATGTCGTGGCCGACGGCGTCCGGCTCGTGCCGACCCCCGGCCACACGCCCGGGCACGTGTCGGTGCGGGTCGAGTCTCGGGGCGAGGTGGCGATCATCTCCGGCGACATGGTCCACCACCCCGTCCAGCTGGTCGATCCCGGGATCTCGTCGTCGGGCGACGACGATCCGGCCGAGGCCGTCGCGACCCGTGAAGCGGCCCTCCGACGCTGGAGCGAGGAGGGGGCGCTGCTGATCGGCAGCCACTTCGTCGACCCGGTGGCGGGGAGGTTGGTGGCCGAGGGCGCCGGGTACCGGTTGGAAGCCTGAACGCAACGACCCCCCGGCCGTACCGGGGGTCCGAGGGGAGCCGGAGAGGGGGATCGAACCCCTGGCCTGCGCTTTACGAGAGCGCTGCTCTACCACTGAGCTACTCCGGCGGGGGACGGCAGTGTACCGGGGTGGTCGCCGAAGGGCCATGCCGCGACGGAGCCCGTGGGTCCCCCTCGAGTCGCCGGAAGTCTTGAGCCCACCTGACGCCCGTCGCTTGTCCGTTCAACGTCGGCGCAAGTCGAAGGGTCAGGTCCTTGCGCCCGTTCCATCGGTGGGACGGGAGGTAGAAGCACTGGTCCGTGGTTGCGTCGAAGACGGCGAGCCAATCGACCTCCAACGCCGAGTAGGGGCGCGCAACCCAAGCGGACGAGCTGCGGACGACGGCCCGGACGGACCGTCCGTCGCTGGTCGTGTATTTCACCTGTACCCGCTCCAGGCGTCGGTCCTCCTTG
>JBFLKR010000233.1:0-17415 GCA_040883295.1 Acidimicrobiia bacterium | reverse complement strand
CTCGGGCTCGTCCCCGACATGGGCGCCTCGTGGGCGGTTCCGCGGGCGATCGGTCGATCCCGCGCCCAGGCGTGGGCCCTGTTGGGAAACCGGATCGATGCGACCACGGCGGCGTCGTGGGGACTCATCCACGAGGTCGTCGCCGACGACGATCTCCTGTCCGCCGCCACCGACGTGGCCCGCCGGCTCGGTCGCCTGCCCGCCGCGACGCTCCTCGCAGTTCGGCGGTCGGTCGAGGAGTCGACCGCCCCGCTGGCCGAGGCCCTGGTGGCGGAGTGGGAGACGCAGGCCGACCTCATCGACCGCGGTCACCTCGTCGAGGGCATCGATGCGTTCTTTGCCGGGCGCCGGCCCGAGTTCCGGGCCTGACCCCGAGGTGAATGACAAAATCGACTTACGCGTCGGCGACGCGTAAGGGGCCGGTGGCCTCGTGCCGGGCCGGGCCTAACGTGCCTGCCCATGGAACGGATCGCGGTCCTCACGAGCGGTGGCGACGCCCCTGGCATGAATGCGGCGATACGGGCGATCGTGAAGGTGGCGGCGAGCCGCGGCATCCCCTGTACGGGGGTCGAACGCGGCTTCGACGGACTCATCGACGGTCAGTTCATCGACCTCACCCGAACCACGCCCGAGGGATTGGTACCGGTGCGCGGGGTGCAGCGAGCCGGCAACGCCGGTGGGACGATGCTCGGTTCGGCCCGCTCGGACCGGTTCCGGACGCCCGAGGGCCGCGCCGAGGCAGCGACCCGTCTCGCCGACGCCGGGGTGGACGGGCTGGTCGTCATCGGCGGCAACGGGTCCCTGACCGGCGCCCACCTCCTCGCGGCGGAGACCAGCACCTGCGTGGTCGGGTTGCCGGGGTCCATCGACAACGACGTCGGTTGCACCGCCTCGGCGATCGGCGTCGACACCGCCCTCAACACGATCGTCGATGCCTGCGATCGCATCGCGGACACCGCCCAGGCCCACCAGCGGGCCTTCATCGTCGAGGTCATGGGTCGCCAGTCCGGGTACCTCGCCATGACGTCGGCGGTGGCCAGCGCCGCCGACGGGGTGCTCCTGCCCGAGGTCGCCCGGAGCCGCGAGGAGATCCTCGCCAACACCTCGGCGCTCACGCTGCGGGCCTTCGCCACCGACCGACTCAAGAGCCACGTCCTGATCATCAAGGCCGAGGGCGTCGACTATCCGTGCACCGACCTCGCGGCCGACCTCGAGGACCGCTTGGCGGGCACCCAGGTCGACGTGCGCGCCACCGTGCTCGGCCACGTCCAGCGGGGTGGTCGACCGTCCAGCTTCGACCGGATGATCGCCGGCCGGATGGGGCTGGTGGCGGTCGAGTCGTTGGCCGGGGAGGTGACCGACCGGATGGTCGCCTGGCAGGCCACGGTGCGGGGTGGCGAAAGCACCAGCGACCCCCAGTTGCGACTCTTCCCGCTCGCCGAGGTGTTGGCCGAGACCAGCGCCATGGCCGATGGCACCTCCTGGGTCACCCGCTGGCGGGCCGAGCGCATGGAGGCGATCCACGGGATCCTCGCCCTGTGAAGCCCCCGTTCCCCGTTCTTGTGTCGTCCGGCCCCGCATGAGAGGGGTGAGCGACACGAGAACGGTCAGGGGAGTCGGTACAGGCGCTCGAGCAGCCGCTCCCGGAACGCCTCGCCGTCGATGTCCACGGCCACGTGGCAGTTGGCCTGCCGGCCGGACACTCGGTTGACGTCGACGACCGTCGCGCCCCGCGTCAGCGGGGAGGCGCTCTCGACCTCCACGTTGAGGTGCTCGGTCGCCACCAGGTCCGGCCACACCACGTGGGCCACCGCGACGGCATCGTGCACCGGCGAGGCGTCGAGCCCGTAGACCTCCCGGTGGAACCGGCCGAAGAACTCGAGGAGGTCGGCGACGAACCCCGCCGTCGCGCCCCGGGAGCGGTCCACGTCGCCCGGGCCGACCAGCGCCCGGTGGGTGACGTCGAGGCCGACCATCGTGACGTCGAGGCCCGCGTCGAAGACGACCTCGGCCGCCTCGGGATCCGCCCAGACGTTGAACTCTGCCGCCGGGGTGATGTTGGAGACGGCCATCCCGCCGCCCATGAGCACCACCCGCCGCAGACCTGAGGCGGCCCCCGGGTGGCGGCGGAGGAACAGGGCGACGTTGGTCAGGGGCCCGGTTGCCACGAGTGTGGGGGGCTCGGGCGAGGCCTCGACCATGCGAGCGAGGAAGTCGATGGCGTGCTCGTCGAGCGGCGGGGTCGTCGGCTCGGGGAGGCTCGGCCCCTCCATCCCCGATGCCCCGTGGACATGGTCGGCGATGACCAGTGGGCGGACGAGGGGGTGGTCGGCGCCCGGCGCCACCCCGACGTCGGTGCGGCCCACCGATTCGAGCACCTGGAGGGCGTTGCGGGTCGTGTTGGCGAGACCCGAGTTGCCGCCGACGGTGGTGACCCCCAGCACCTCGACCTCGGGGCTGGCGAGGGCGACCAGGAGGGCAATGGCGTCGTCGTGGCCGGGGTCGCAATCGATCAGCAGGGGGATGGGCATCGGGCCTCCACGTCGGCTCGGGTGGGCAGCGAGGGCTGGGCGCCGGTCCGCTCGGTGGCGAGGGCCCCGGCGGTGACCGCCATCGCGAGGGCCCGTTCGAGGTCGGCGCCCCCGGCCAGTTCGGTGACCAGCGCCCCGCAGAACGCATCACCGGCACCGACCGTGTCGACGACGTCGACGAGGGGCGGGCTGGCGGCGAGCCGCCGTCCGCCCCGGTGGGCCACCGCGCCGGCCGCTCCCAGGGTGGTGACGACCAACCCGTCGAAGCCGGTCAGCGCGGATCCAAGGGCCGCCCGCTCCGTCTCGTTCACGATCACGCAGTCGCAGTGGGTGAGCAGCGCCGCGGCCCCGTGGTCGGCGGGGGCGGCATTCAGGCAGCGGAGCCCGGTGGCCCGCCGCAGGGCGGCGTCGACGGTGGCGAGGGGGACCTCGAGTTGGGCCAACAGCGCGTCGGCGTCGATCACCTCGGGCAGGTGCGACGTCGCGAGGGCCGCGTTGGCGCCGGGCGCCACGACGATCTGGTTCTCCCCGTCGCCGTCGACGGCGATGAGGGCGACGCCGGTCGGCTCGTCGACCCGATGGACGTCGAGCGCGAGGCCCGACGCGGCCTCGAGGAGGGCGATGGCGGAGGCGGCCTCGGGATCGCGTCCCACCGCGGCGGTGAACGTGACCTCGGCGCCGAGCCGGGCGGCGGCGAGGGCCTGGTTGGCGCCCTTGCCGCCCGGGTGGCGGGCCAGCCGCGCCCCGCCGACCGTCTCGCCCGGCGCCGGCAGGCGCGCGGCGGTGGCGACGAGGTCGAGGTTCACGGATCCGACCACGTGCACCGACGGCATGGGGCCAGCCTACGGCCGCTACCGTCGCCGGCCCATGGAGCTCGAGGTCGTCGACGCGGTCCTGTTGGTGCTCGGCGGTCTGGTGGCGGGCTTCGTGAACACGGTGGCCGGTGGCGGATCGGCGATCACCCTCCCGATCCTCGTCGAGATCCTGGGCAACCCGCTGCTCGCCAACGGCACCAACCGGGTCGCCATCCTCCTCCAGAACGCAACGGGTGTGGCCGGTTTCCAGCGGGGCAAGGCGATCCCGTGGCGGGTCGTCGGTCCACTCGTCCCCCCGGTGCTGGGCGGCGCCCTGGTGGGTTCGTGGGTCGCCACCCGGATCGACCCCGACGCCATGGAGGTCGTCTTCGCCGTCGTCATCATCGGTGTGGCCCTCTCGGTGCTCATCTCGCCCAAGCGCTGGGAGGGCGGAGGCGAGGCACGGCTCGGGACGGTCGGCCGGATCGTTGCGTTCACGGCGATCGGCTTCTACGGCGGCTTCGTCCAGGCCGGGGTCGGGTTCCTGCTGCTGGCGGGTCTCGTGCTGGGCGGCGGCCTCGACCTCGTGTCCGGCAACGCGGCCAAGGTCGTGCTCATCCTCGGGTTCACCATCGTGGCCCTCCCGGTGTTCATCGTCGCCGGCCAGGTGGCGCTGGTTGCCGGTGGCGTGCTGGCGATCGGGAACATGACGGGGGCGTGGATCGCCTCCAACCTGGCCGTCGCCAAGGGCGCCGGGTGGATCCGATGGGTGGTGGTCGGGGCGGCGCTCGTGGCGGCGGCACGCATGCTGCTGCGCTGACATCGGGTGGCGTTACACGGCTTGCGTCGTTAGGTTTGGGTCCCCATGGACGGCCGACTGATTGTCCGCCGGGCCCGTGTGGTCATCGCCTCGCTCGCAACCCTGCTGTTGCTGGTGGGCGCCTCGGCCGCCGTCGTGACCCACGAAGAGCCCGAGTCTGTTCCCTCCGACGACGAGGCCCCGGTGGCGCGCGCCGCCGTCGTCGGCCTGGCCGGGGCGTCGGCCGAGTTGAGCTTCGACCAGGTCGTGACGGCGCCGCCGCCCGCCACCACGGCGAGCGTGGCCGAGTCCACCACGACGACGGCACCGACCACGACCACCACCGCTCCGCCGACGACGACCACCACCACGCCGCCGCCCCCCACGACGACCACCACCGCACCACCACCGCCGCCGACGACCACGACCGCGCCGCCGACGACCACCACCACGGCGCCGCCACCGACCACGACCACCACCGAGGCGGTGGTGGCGAGTGCCGACCCGACCGGGTCCAACTTCCTTTCGGAGGCCCAGGTGCGCTCCCTCGTCGAGCGGTACTTCCCCGCGTCGGAGGTCGACAAGGCGGTCCTCGTGGCCCAGTGCGAATCGAACTTCGACGCCAACGCCCGCGGCGGCAGCGGGGACAACTACGTGGGTCTCTTCCAGCACGCCGACTGGGTCTGGGCCGACCGGGCGGCGAAGGCCGGCTTCGCCGGGGCCGACTGGTGGGACCCCGAGGCGAACGTCGCCGTCTCCGCCTGGCTGCTGAACGGCGACGACTGGTGGCACTGGAGCAACTGCTCCTCCAAGGCCGACGCCCAACTCGGCGGCTGAGTCAGCCCCCCGACACCACCGCGGCCGCCGCCGCCTCCAGATGGGGTGTCGCGTCCGGATCGTCGAGCCACCCGTGGGGCAGCCGCACCCGTCGCGGGCCGTTGGTGTGGCCGCGCCGCATCTCGCCGACGCCGTCGGGGTAGCGCATCGACCGGTCGAGGTGGGCGGTGCGGGCGACGAGCTCATCGACCTCGTCGGTCTGGTGGAGGTCGGCCCGCAACGCGGACCCGATCGGGAACCCCTTCAGGTACCAACCGGTGTGCTTTCGGAACGAGCGGATGCCGATGTGGGGTCCGAACCAGTCGACCAGCAGCCGGGCGTGGTCGACCATGACGTCGAGGACCCCGCCGAGGTCGGGCGGTGGGCTCGGCCGTCGCCCGGCGAGGGCGGCATCGAGTTCGCCGAACAGCCACGGGCGCCCAAGGCACCCCCGTCCGACGACCACGCCGTCGCAGCCGGTCCGTTCGATCATGGCCACCGCGTCCGCGGCGACCCAGATGTCCCCGTTGCCGAGGACCGGGATGTCGGGCACCGCCTCCTTGAGCCGGGCGATCGCGTCCCAGCGGGCCCGACCCGAGTAGAGCTGCTCGGCGGTGCGGGCGTGGAGGGCGACCGCCGCCGCCCCGACGTCGGCCGCCGCCCGCCCGGCGTCGAGGAAGGTGAGGTGGTCGTCGTCGATGCCCATCCGCAGCTTCACCGTCACCGGGACCGCACCGGCCCCCTCGACGGTGGCGCCGACCAGGTCGGCGAACAGCCGCCGCTTGAACGGGAGCGCTGCCCCGCCGCCATGGCGGGTGACCTTGGGGGCCGGGCACCCGAAGTTCAGGTCGATGTGGTCGACGCGACCCTCGCCGACGAGCCGCTCGGCGGCGGCGCGCATGGCCCAGGGTTCGGTGCCGTAGAGCTGGATGCTGCGCAATTCCTCGTCGGGGCCGAAGCCGGCCAGCTGGAGGGTCTTCTGGTTCCCCTCGACGAGGCCGCGGGCGCCGATCATCTCCGACACGTAGATGCCGCCTCCGTAGCGACGGCACAACGTCCGGAAGGGGGCGTTGGTGATGCCCGCCATCGGGGCGAGGACGACCGGTGTCGGCACCTCGATCGGGCCGATGCGCAGCGTCATCGGCTCGCCCCGTGGTCGAGCAGCTCGAAGCCCGCTGCTCGGCACGTCGCTCGCAGCAGCGCCAGCGGCAGCCCCACGACCGCGGTCGGGTCGCCGCGCACGTCGGAGACGAAGACGCCGCCGAGTCCCTGGAGGCCGTAGGCGCCCGCCTTGTCGAGGGGCTCGCCGGTGCCCACGTACCAGGCGATCCGATCGGGGTCGAGGTCGACCATGGTCACCTCGGCGGTGGCCACGTCGGCGGCCTCCCCGCCCGGGCCGATGACCGTCACGGCGGTGTGGACGAGGTGGGACCGACCGGCGAGGCGGGCGAGCATGGCGGCAGCCTCCCGGCCGTCGCCGGGCTTGCCGAGGATCTCCCCGTCGACGACCACCGTCGTGTCGGCGGCGATCGTCGCGGCGTCGGGCCCGTGCACCGCCCGGGCCTTGTCGCCGGCCACGCGCCGGACGTAGTCGACCGGTGGCTCACCCGGCCGCGGGGTCTCGTCGACCGCCGGGACGACGGTCTCGAACACCAGTCCGAGGGCCGTGAGCAGGTCGCGGCGACGGGGCGAGCCGGAGGCGAGCACGAGGCGCATGGCCCCGGAGGTTACGGACGCCCCTCGCCAACGTCCCCGACACCCGGGTGCCGGCGGACCCATTCGTGGATGGCGATGGCGGCCGCCGCCCCGGCGTTGAGCGACCGGGTGGAGCCCGATTGGGTGACGTGGAGCACGGCCGTCGCCGCCGCCAGGGCCTCCGGGCTCAGGCCGGGGCCCTCCGACCCGAAGAGGAGCATCGCGGGCGAGGGCAGGCGGGCCGCCTCGAGGGGCTGCGAGCCGGCCACCACGTCGATCCCGATGATCGGCACCGCCGCCTCCGCCGCCCACGCCGCCAGGGCGTCGACATCCGGGTGGTGGTGGAGGTGGAGGTACCGGTCGGTGACCATCGCGCCGCGTCGGTTCCAACGCCGTCGACCCACGATGTGGACGGCCGCCACGTTGAAGGCGTTGGCGGTGCGCACGATGGAGCCGATGTTGAAGTCGTGCTGCCAGTTCTCGATGGCGACGTGGAGGGGTCGCCGGGTCCGGTCGAGGTCGGCGACGATCGCCTCGCGACGCCAGTAGCGGTACCGGTCGACGACGTTGCGGCGGTCCCCGCCGGCGAGGAGCTCGGGGTCCAGGCGATCGTCGTCGGGCCAGGGGCCCGGATGGGGGCCGACGCCAACCTCCCGCTCGTCGCTCATCGGCGGTCCACGAGCACCTCGCCGCCGCGCATCGCGAAGACCGGGTGGAGGAGGGTGTCGGGGTGCTCGGTCGGGTCGGCGGCGAAGGCGACGAGGTCGGCGGGGTCACCGGCCTCGGGCACGGCGGCGAGTCCGGCCACCGACCAGCCGGCGACGGCGACCGCCTCGACCGCCCGCTCCGGCGACAGCCCGGCCCGGACGAGGGTCAGCGCCTCCACCGCCACGTCCCCGTGGGGGAGTGAGAGGTCGGTGCCGCACAGGACGGTGACCCCGGCGTCGTGGGCCTCGGTCAGGCGGGCGGCGGCGTTCTCGAGCCCGTCGGTGAGTAGGCGTTCGCCGCTACTCCCCGGTCGGAGCCCGTCGCGGACCGCCGCCATGGCATGGAGGGTGGGCACCCAGATGCCGCCCCGGGCACCGAGGGCGGCGAGGTCGTCGCCGTCGAGGAACAGGCCGTGTTCGATCGAGTCGACGCCGGCCGCCACGGCCTGGGTGGGGGTCTCGGGGGCGGCCGTGTGGATGGCGACCCGGCAGCCGGCCTCGTGGGCGATTGCGACCGCGACGGCAAGGTCGTCGGGGGACCAGTTCGGGGTCGGGCCCACGCCGGGCTTGGGCCAGTCGCCCACGAGCTTGACCCACGCCGCCCCTGCCGCGGCCTCGGCGACCGCCCGGGGCAGATCGGCGGGGTCGACCTCCTCGGCCCACCCCTCGTAGTAGCCACCGGGTGGGTGGAGGATCCGTCCGGCCATCGAGAGGTGGGGGAGGGGCGGTGGGGCGTCGGCGGCGAACCGGAGCACGGCGTCGTCGCGATGGCCCTTGTCGATGACCAGGAAGACGCCCGACGACAGGTGGGCGAACGCCCGAGCCCGGATCCGCTCGGGCTGGTCGACCCGGGCGAACAGGTCGGTGATGCCGTCTGCGCCGAGGTGGGCGTGGGCGTCGACCAGGCCCCGGACCGCCACCAGCCCCCCGAGGTCCAGCGTGGCGTCCTCGGTGCCCCCGTGGTCGATCCAGTGGCCGTGCTCCATGGCCACCTCGTGGGAGGTGCCCTCGAGGTCGTCGAAGCGGACGAGGGTGCGCATCGTCGGACGACGCTACCGGTCGACGGTGGACCACCCGATGTCGGGGGAGGTCGCTCCCCGATCAGACGGTGACCGGGTAGTCGGCCAGGGCGGCCAACTCGGCGAGGAAGCGCTCGCGTTGCCCGGGGGTCTCCTTGGTGGCCCCCCGGTAGTGCGTGGGCCGCTGCGCCCGGTCGAGCCAGAAGCGACCCGACCGGTCCGGCACGTCGGGGTCGGCGGCGAGCCAGAGGATGGTGTCGGCGCCCTCGGCGGGGGTACGCAGGAACGGTCGGGTGATCGTGCGGAAGGTGGGGAGGGACGAGGCCACGCCCGGTGTGTCGGCCCACCCCGGATGCATGGCATGGAAGCTCGGTTCCCGGGCGGCGGCCCACTCCTCGGTGAGGACGACCTGGCCTCGTTTGGCGCGGGCGTAGGCGATGGCCGGTCGGTAGCCCTCGGCGGTGCGCTGGTCGCGGAGCGAGAGCCCCGCGCCGTACATCCCCCCCGACGACACGAACACGACTCGGGCGTCTTGGCGCAGCCCGTCGGCCAGCAGCGACTCGGTGAGGAGGTAGGGGGCGACGAGGTTGAGGGCGAGGGTGCGCTCGACACCCTCGTCGGTGTAGGCGTGCTCGGCGAACATCGCCCCGGCGTTGTGGACGACGACGTCGAGCGCGGCGGCGTCGAGTCGGCCGGCGAGGGCGCGGGTCTCCGCGAGCGACGTGAGGTCGGCCACCTCGATGTCGTGGTCGCCGGGCAGCCGCTCGGCGAGTGCGTCGAGTTTGGCGGGGTTCCGCCCGATGAGCACGAGGTGGGCGCCGAGCTCGGCGAATCCCTCCGCAGCGGCCTCCCCGATCCCCGACGTGGGGCCGGTCAGGGCGACGGTGCGCCCGTCGAGCCGGGGGAGCGGGTCGAAGCCACGGCTGCGGGCAGCGTGCCCGATCCGGGAGAACGAGGGGACGATGAGGCGGTCGGCGAGGGCGTCGAGGTCCATGCCCGGATACGGAGCCCCGGCCGGGTCGGATCCCTCAGTCTGCGTCGGTCCATTCGCCGATGTGGTCGAGCAGGTACAGGGAGATCTCGTGCGACCGGTCGAGCTCGGCGCAGAGCTGCTCGCGACCGAGGAGGATCGCCGTCAGGCTGACCTCGCAGGAGCCGATGATGCCGAGCGTGCGCGACGAGGCGCTGGTGGGGTCGGCGAACGTGTCCGTCGCCGACACCTCGATCGGCAGCTCGGGTCCCCCGAGCCCGGCGAGGTCGGTGGCCAGCACCAACAGGTCGGGGTGGCTCTCGAGCGGGGGGACCGCCCAGTTGAAGAACAGGTGGAACGACCAGAGGTCCTCCGGCTCGTCGAGGGGGTCGTCGAGCATCATGACGGCCTCCTCGAACCCGAGCAGCACCCGAGGATCGACCTGCAGCGACAGGTGCAGGTCGAGCGGCCCTCCGCAGGCCACCTCGGGGTGGAGGTCGACCTCCCACGACTGGCCGAGTGAGTACGTCTCCATGAAGTGGCGCTCGTCGTGGACGTGGAAGCCATGGTCCATGGCATGGTCCTTGAGGTCGGCGACGAAGCCGGGCAGGTCGATGGCGGCCATGGTCCGAGGTTACGGCCGAGGTGGGACTAGATGGCCCCGACGATCCGCTCGAGGACGCGATCGAGGGTCGACTCGGCCGCCGCCACGTTGAGCCGGACGTGGCCCCTCCCCTCGGAGCCGAACTGCGCTCCCGGCGAGACCCGGACACCGGCCGCGTCGAGGGCGGCCACCGGGTCCGCGGAGATCGACGTGGCGCGGAGGTCGAGCCAGGCGAGGAAGGAGGCGTCGGGGACCGCGATCGCGTCGTCGGGCAACCGGTCGGCAAGGGCCGCCGCGACGAGGGCGTGGCGGTCGGCGAGGTCGGCCACCAGGTCGTCGAGCCAGCCGTCGGCGCCGTCCAGGGCCGCCCGGGCCGCCACCTGGCCGGGTCCCGACCACGCCCCGCGTGCGAAGAAGGCGGGGGTCCGGAGCCGGTGGGCGAGGGCATCGTCACCGGCGACCAGCCAGGCGAAGCGGAGCCCGGGCAGGTTGTAGGCCTTCGACCCGGACGTCAGGGTGACCGTCCGCCCCGCGAGGTCGGGGCGGGCGACGGTGAAGGGCGTGGCCGTCCGGCCCGGCAGGGTGAGGGGCAGGTGGACCTCGTCGGTCACCACGAGGGCGTCGTGGCGCTCGGCGAGGTCGCCCACCGCGGCCAACTCGTCGACCGTGGGCGCCGAGCCGGTGGGGTTGTGGGGGTTGCAGAGGACGATCGCCCGGGCCCCGGCGGCGAAAGCCTCCCCGATCCGCTCGACGTCGAGCCGGAAGCGGCGCCCCTCGGCGAGGAGGGGGATCCGGACCTGGTGCATGCCGGCCTCGTCGAGCGAGCTGAAGAACGGGTGGTAGACGGGTGTCGTCAGCACGACCCCCGAGCCGACCGGCAGCAGTGTGCGAAGCGTGAACACGAGGCCGGCGATGACGTCGCCGGTGTAGAGGACCCGATCGGCGTCGACCGACTGGCCCAGTCGACGTCCGTGCCAGCCGGCGATCACCGTCGGGAGGTCGGTCATCGACTCGAGTGGGGGGTAGAGCACCGCATGGCGGTCGACCGCGTCGGCCAGCGCGACGGAGACGCCAGCCGGCGGGGCGACGTCCATCTCCGCGACCCAGGCGGCGAGGGTGCCGTCGGGCACCGCCGCCCACTTGATCCCGCCCGTGCGGCGGGAGTCCTCGGCGTCCAACCAATCGACCATGCCCGGATCCTATGGGTGGGCGGGCGGGCGCCACGGGTCCCGCGCGGGCGCCACGACGAACTCGAGCCGGCGACCGAGCTCCTTGGCGACGTGCTCGAGGCGGAAGGCCGACGGCCCCGGCTCCGGGGCCCGGGGATCCCGGCCCTCGAGTCGCAGCATGAGGGTCGCCCCGTCGTCGCCGACGACGACCCGCTCCACCGCTCCGTCGCGGCTCCGGTCGAGGGCGTCGGCCAGCTGGAGCACCGCCGACATCCGCCGGACCTCCCGCCGGCGTGATCCGGACAGCGAGCCGTAGGGCGCGTACCGGCGACGGGGCGGGCCGCCCCGGTGGTAGCGGACGAGGGCGAGCACCGCCGCCAGCTCGTCGGGGGTGAGACCCCGGAGGGCGGCGTGCTCGACGAGGTACGCCGAGTGCCGGTGGTGGCCGTCGAGGGCGAGTGCCTTGCCGATGTCGTGCAGGAGGGCGGCCACCACGACGATGCGGCGGTCGTCCTCGCCGAGCTCGTGCAATGGCCGGAGCTGGGGCCACAACTGGTCGACGAGGCCGGCGACGGTGCCGGGGTGGGGGTCGTCGGGGAGGAACCGGTCGGCGAGGGCCGCCGCCGATCGCCGCCAGACGGCCTCGCCGTCGGGGAGGTCGAGATCGAGTGCGTCGACCAGCAGGCCGGTGCGCAGTCCCCAGTCGGACACCGTCACCGACTCGATGCCGAGTCGGTCCATGGCGGCCGTGAGCACGACACCGGCAATCGGGAGGTTGGCCGCTCGCGCCTCGGACACGTCGTGCTCGTCGACCCGCTCCGAGGCAGTGAGCGGCGCCAGCCGGTCGGTCACCGACGCGAGGTCGTCGAGGGTCAGCCGGGCGTGGTTGACGCTGGGCGGCACCCAGCCGCCGCGGTCGGCCAGGACGAGCTCCGCGAGGGCGCGCACGGCCCCGCCGACGACCACGACCTGGTCGGGGATCGGCTGGTCGACGGTCTCGAGCTCCCGGTCGACGGCCGCCTCGATGGCGCGCCGGTGCTTGCCCTTGAGGCGCTCCCGGCCGCCGAGCTCGGCGTGCAGCCGGCTCACCCCGAGGGGATGGGTCGTCGACCACCGCACCGTGCGGCCCTCCCCGGCCGCCAGCTCGAGGCTGCCGCCGCCGAGGTCGGCGACGAGGCGGTCGCCCGGGTCGAGGCGGATGGCGGCCTGCGCCCCGATGAAGGCGAGCCGCGCCTCCTCGTCACCGTCCACCACCTTCACCGGCACGCCGACGGCGGTGCCGAGTCGCTCGACCACCTCGGCGCCGTTGGCTGCCTCGCGCAGGGCGGCGGTGGCGACGACGAAGACGCGGTCGGTCCCGATGCGCTCGGCGACGTCGACGAGGCCGCGGGCGGTGCCGACGGCTCGCTCCGCGACGTCGTCGGGCAGGCGCCCCTCGAGGGCGACGACCCCGCCGAGGTGGAGCATGCGGCGCTCTTGGTGGATGCCGCTGATCGTCCCGGTGGCGTCGATCTCCGAGAGCTGGAGGCGGAAGCTGTTCGAGCCGAGGTCGAGGACGGCGACACGCATGCGGGAGCGCAGGGTAGGTCGTCCCACGAGGGGTCCGCCCGTCGGCCCGCCCACCCCCGTACGCTGCCGGCCGTGCCACGTCCCCCGTTCCTGCTGGTGGCGCTCGCCGTCATGGCCACCGCCTGCGGCGCCTCGGTCGAGGCCGGCCCGGGATCGGCTCCGACCACGTCGGCGCCGCCGACCACCGTCGCCGTGACGAGCACCACCACGACGCCGCCCCTCACGACGACCACGGTGGCGACGACGACGACCTCGTCGACCGTGCCGCCCAAGGGGCGGCTCGTGATCCATGGGGTGGGTGACGTCAACGTCGATCCCGACTACATCCCCGCGCTGGCGGCCGAGGGGTACGACCACGCCTGGTCGGGTCTCGACGGCCTCTTCCTCACCGACGACCTGACGGTGGTCAACCTCGAGTGCCCGGCCGCCCTCGGGGGGGCGCCCCTCGACAAGGCGTTCACCTTCCGCTGCGACCCCGAGGCCCTCGACGAGATGGCGGCGGCCGGTGTCGATGTCGCCGGCCAGGCCAACAACCACGTCCTCGACTACGGCGCCGACGCCATGTTGGAGAGCCTCGGGCACCTCGCCGACCACGGGATCGGGGCGCCGGGCGCCGGGGCGTCGGCCGCCGAGGCCTACGCACCCCATCTCGTCGACGTGCATGGGTGGACCATCGCCGTCCTCGGGTTCGGTGGGCCGCGAGGTCCGGGGCCGTGGATCGCCACCGACGACCGCCCGGGCATGGCCGACGGCCGCGACCCCGCCGCGATGGTGGCGGCCGTCGAGGCCGCCGCCGCCGTCGCCGACCTCGTCGTGGTCACGATCCACTGGGGTGTCGAGCTAGACACCCAGCCCCGCCCCCACCAGGTGGCTCGGGCCAGGGCGATGGTCGCCGCCGGTGCCGACGTCATCTTCGGCCATCACTCCCATCGACTGCAGCCGATGTCCGTGCTCGACGGGGCGGCGGTCTTCTGGGGCCTCGGCAACTTCGTGTGGCCGCGGCTCTCGGTGCCGGGAGCGACGACGGCGGTCGCCGAGGTGGTGATCGCTCCCGACGGCACCCTCGAACAGGCCTGCCTCATCCCCGCCACGATCGTGTCCCACGGACACCCGGAACTCGACGGTCCCTACACCGGCTGCTACGGCATCGAATCGGCCATCATCGACGTCGACGCCTGACCCGATATACCCCTTGGGGTATACAATCCGTTCGACCCCGACCCCCCTGAGTCATCCATGCGCCACCTTCGAGTCCTGCTCCCCCTGCTCGTCCTCGTGGGCCTCGTCGCCGCCGGCTGCGGCGCCGACAACGAGGCCAGAGACTTCACCCGTGTCGATGCCGACGGCTTCGCCGCCGCGATCGATGCCGACGCCGCCGGTGTGGTGATCGACCTCCGGACGTCGGAGGAGATCGCCGTCGGCTACATCGAGGGCGCCAGCCAGCTCGACTTCTACGAGTCGTCCTTCGAGTCGGTGCTCGAAGGTCTCGACCGGGACACCCACTACCTCGTGTACTGCAACTCGGGCAACCGGTCGGCCGAGACGCTGCGCCTCATGAAGGACCTCGGGTTCACCCAGGTCACGGAGCTCGACGGCGGCATCCAGGCCTGGAACGCCGCCGGTCTCCCGACCGTCAGGCCGTAGGCGCCGACTCGAAGACCCGCACGTCGCCCACACGCACCGATACCCGCTCGCCCGGGCGGAACGTCGGGGTGGGTCCGAGGCGGCTCCGGAGCAAGACGTCGCCCAACCGGACCGTCACGACCTGGTCGTGGCCATAGAAGTGGCGGTCGACGACCGTGCCGACGCCGTCGACGTCGGACTCCAGCACCACCGACTCGGGACGGATCATGACCCGGGCGGCCCCGGCCGCCGCCCCGCCGGCGGGGAAGCGTCCGATCGCCGTCTCCACCCGGCCTGCGCGCACCGTGCCGTCGAGGAAGTCGGCGTCGCCCACGAAGCCGGCCACCCAGGCGTCGACCGGGTCGAGGTAGAGGTCGGATGGGCGACCGGCCTGCACCACCCGTCCGGCGCGCATGACGGCCACGACGTCGGAGAACGAGAGCGCCTCCTCCTGGTCGTGGGTCACCAGCACGGCCGTCGCCCCCGCCTCCCGAAGGATCCGGCCCACCTCGTCGCGGACCTGCGCCCGCAGCGCCGCGTCGAGGCTCGAGAAGGGCTCGTCCAACAGCACCACCCGCGGCTCGGGCGCCAGCGCCCGGGCGAGGGCGACCCGCTGGCGCTGGCCGCCGGACAGCTCGGCGGGCATCCGAGCCCCGAGGTCGCCCAGCCCGACGAGGTCGAGCACGTCGCCTACCCGGGCCCGGTCATCCTTGGCGAGGCCGAAGCCGACGTTGCCGGCCACCGAGAGGTGCGGGAAGAGGGCGTGGTCCTGGAACACCATGCCCACCGAGCGGCGCTCGGGCGGTGACCAGGCGCCCTCGGCCGCCACGAGGCGGTCGCCGATCCGGATCGAGCCCCCATCGGGTTCCTCGAACCCGGCGATGAGGCGCAGCGCCGTGGTCTTGCCGCACCCGGAGGGGCCGAGGATCGAGACGATGGTGCCGTGCCACACGTCGAGGTCGAGGCGGTCCACCGCCGTGACCTCGCCGAAGCGCTTCGTGAGGCCCCGGCAGCGGATCTCGGGGATGCCGAGGTCGGTCATCGGGTCCCCGCCCGGAGGTCGCGCGTCGACAGGAGGTACATGGGGATCGCCGACACGGCGAGCAGGATGAGTGAGGCGGCGCTCGCCCGGCCCAGGAAGCCTTCCTCCACGGCCGACCAGATCCGGACGGACAGCGTGTCGAGTCCGGTCGGGCGCAGCAACAGCGTGGCGGGCAGTTCCTTCATGGTCGTGAGGAAGACGAGCAGGGCGCCGGTGACGAGGTGGGGGCGGATCAGCGGGGCCGTGACCCCGACGAAGGCGCCCACCGGGCCCCGGCCCAGCGAACGAGCCGATTCTTCCAGTCGCGGCGAGATGGCGTGGAGGCCATCGGCCAGCGAGCCCGTCGCCTGGGGCAGGAACATCGTGACGAAGGCGAGTACGAGCAGCGGGATCGTCTGGTAGAGCGGCCGGGCGACCTGGAGCGCGAAGACGAGGAGCGCGAGTGCCACGGCGAGATGGGGGAGCGAGTACAGGCCCCACTGGACCCGGTCGAGCGCCATCGACGATCGGTTGGGATGGCGGACGACGAGCAGGGCCACCGGCACGGCGACCAGGGCGGTCGCCACCCCCGCCGGGGCCGCCACCGCCAGTGACCCGAGGGTCGCCGACCAGAGGTCGCCGATGGTGGCGGCCGACGCGCCTCGCAGGGTCCAGCCCACCAGCACCACGACCGGGAGGACGACCGACAGGGTCACGACCGTCGCCAGCCCGGCGACGGCGCCCATCCGCCCCCAGATGCCGAGGGCGATCGGGGTCGGGGGCCGGTCGGGGGTCGCCACCGGTGTGTGGGTGCGGCGGGCGTCCCTGACGACCAGCAGCAGGAGGACGGCGATGACGACCAACACGGCGGCGATGGCGATGGCCGATTCGATGTCACCGATGCGAAAGCGCGAGTAGATCGCCCGGGTGAAGGTGTCGAAGCCCATGAAGGAGACCGCGCCGAAGTCGGCGATCGTATAGAGCGCCACCAGCAGACCGGCAGCGGCCATCGTCGGTCGGAGTTGGGGGAGCACCACCCGGACGAACGTGGCCGACGGGCCGAGGCCGAGGCTCCGGGCGGCCTCCTCGAGGGCCGGGTCCATGCGCCGGAGCGCCACCGCCCCGAGGAGGAAGGCGTAGGGCGCGTTGAAGAGGGAGAGCGCCGCCCACGACCCCCAGAACCCGCCCGGCCGGCCGACGCCCAGCCCGAACGCACCCGAGACGATGCCCTCGGGGCCGAAGGCGCCGACGAGGGCGAGGGCGCCGACGTAGGAGGGGAAGACGAGGGGCAGGGCGAGGAGCACCGTCCACACCCGGCGCCCGGCCAGGTCGGTGCGGGTGGTGACCCAGGCCCCCCCGAGGCCGATGATCAGGGCTGTCGCCGTGGTGGCCGCCGCCAGCCCGAGCGTGTTGGCCAACAACTCCAGGGTCCGAGCGACCCCGATGGCCTCCAGCGCCCCCGAGGCGCGGCCGACGTTGGCGACGACCATCCAGACGAGCGTGGCGGTGGCGGGCCCGAGCACCACCACCGCCACCACCCAGGCCCAGACGGGGCCACGTCCCCGCGGGGGCGGGAGGCCGAGCCGCGACCGGCCGCGCCTCGCCGACGCCGGCGGGGCCGCCATCGTCAGACGAGGCCGGCTTCGGCGACGAGCTCCACGGCGCGCTCGAGAGCACCCGAGAGGTCGGAGAGGTCGATGTCGGGCGTGGGGATGTCCTCGAGCGCCGGCAGGCCGGGTGCGGGTTCGACGCCCTCGACCATCGGGAACTCGAAGGTCTCGGTGGCGAAGTACGTCTGGGTCTCCTCGTCGAGGAGGAACTCGACGAACCGCTCGGCGTCCTCGGAGTCCGAGAGGATCCCGGCCCCGGCGGTCATGACCAGTGACCCGGCGTCGCCGGCGGTCAGGAAGTGGTTCTCGGCGGTCACCGACCCGAGCTCGGCCTCGCGGCGCAGCAGGTAGTAGTGGTTGGTGAGGCCGGCGTCCTGTTGGCCGAGGTCGGTCGCCTCCACCATCGGGCTGTTGCCCGGGTAGTCGGTCGGGTCGTTGGCGGCGATCGCCTCCAGCCACTCGAGCGTCCGCTCCTCGCCCTCGTCGAG
>JBFLKR010000232.1:0-4390 GCA_040883295.1 Acidimicrobiia bacterium | reverse complement strand
GGGCGGATGTACTCGAGGGTCGCCTCGAGCACCTCGCGGTCGACCTCGGGCATCTCCTTGCCCTGGATCTCGGCGTCGCCCGAGGCGGTGGCGATGGTGACATCCTGCATGGACGCCAGTCTAGGGCGCCGCGCCCCCCAAGCTCGGGGGCCCTCAGGCCGGACGGCGAGCGACGTCGGCGCCGAGGGCGGCCAGTCGCTCGGCGAGGCGCTCGTACCCGCTGTCGATGTGGTGGACCTCGGTGACCGTGGTCGTGCCGTCGGCCACGAGGCCCGCCAGCACGAGGGCGGCCCCGGCCCGGATGTCGTTGGCGATCACCGGGCAGCCCGACAGCTGCCACACCCCGCGGACGGTGGCGTGCTGCCAGTCGACGGTGATGTCGGCGCCCATGCGGGCGAGCTCGCCGACGTAGGCGAACCGGTTGTCGAAGAGGTTCTCGGTCACGACCGACGTGCCGTCGGCGACCGACAGGAGGGCGACGAACTGGCTCTGCATGTCGGTGTGGAAGCCCGGGTACGGGAGCGTGGCGATGTCGACCGAGCTCGGACGGCCGGGGCCGACCACGGTCACCGAGTCCTCGGCCCGCTCCACCTCGCAGCCGGCGGCCTCGAGCTTGGTCAGCTCCATGCGGAGGTGCTCGGGCCGGCAGTGGGTGATGGTGACCGTGCCGCCGGTGATGGCCGAGGCCACGGCGAACGTGCCCGCTTCGAGCCGGTCGGGTACCACCCGATGGGAGGTCGGCGCCAGCGCCCCGACGCCCTCGACGGTCAGCGTGGCGGTGCCGGCTCCGGTGATCTCGGCGCCCATCGACTGCAGGTGGGCACAGAGGTCGACGATCTCGGGCTCACGAGCCGGGTTGTGGACGATGGACGTCCCCTCGGCGAGCACCGCCGCGAGGACGGCGTTCTCGGTGGCGCCCACCGAGGGGAACCGAAGGGAGACGTCGGCCCCCCGGAGCCGCCCGTCGGGCACCGTCCCGTGGAGCACCCCGTGTCGCAGCTCGAAGACCGCCCCCATCCGCTCGAGCGCCTTGACGTGCATGTCGATGGGGCGGGCGCCGAGGTCGTCGCCGCCGGGGAAGGCGACCCGGGCCCGGCCGGTGCGGGCCAGCAGGGGGCCGAGCACGATGATCGAGGCCCGCATCGCCCGCACGAGGTCGAGAGGGGCCTCGGGGTTGAGCTCGTCGGGGACGTCGATGGCGAGGGTGTGGTCGGCGCCGGTCACCGTGCAGCCGATGTGCCGGAGCACGTCGGCCATCAGGTCGACATCGAGGATGCCGGGGACGTTGTCGAGGACGTGGTGACCGGGGGCCATCAGGGTCGCCACCATCTCCTTGAGCACCGCGTTCTTGGCGCCGTGGACGGCGACCTCACCCGTCAACGCCCGGCCGCCGACCACCTCGATCACGTCGCCCATCGGCCGGAGCGTAGGACGTAGGGTGGGGTCCCATGCGCATCGGACTCGGCGCCGACCACGCCGGCTTCCCCCTGAAGGACCACCTCGCCACGATGCTGGCCGACGCCGGCCATGCCGTCACCGACCTGGGCACCCACTCGACCGACCCGGTCGACTACCCGGACTTCGCCGCCAAGGTCGCCCGCGCCGTGGCGGCGGGCACCGTCGATCGGGGGATCGTCGTCTGCGGGTCGGGCGCCGGGGCCTGCGTCGCCGCGAACAAGGTGGACGGCGTGCGGGCGATGGTCGCCCACGACACGTACACCGCCCACCAGGGCGTCGAGCACGACGACGTGAACGTGCTGTGCCTGGGGGCGCGGGTGATCGGGACGGCCGTCGCCGAGGAGCTCGTCGGGTCCTTCCTCGCCGCCGAGTTCTCCGGCGAGGAGCGGCACGTACGACGGCTCCGCAAGGTCATGGCCCTCGAGGAGGACTGACCCCCACTCCCGTTCTTGTCGGGCGTGGCCTCGCCATGGATGGCCGAGCCCGACAGGAATGACCCGCTTGCGTTCCTGTCGGCCGGGGCCGTGCCATGGACGGGCCAGCCCGACAAGAACGATCCGATCAGAGGCCGGACAGCCAGCCCACGGTCGCCGCCACCGCCTCGACGACGACCTCGGGGCGGGTCCGGCCGCTCGCCTTCGTCACCCGCCAGGAGTGGTCGGCGCCCGCCAGCACGTGGGTGGTCACCGGCCCGAGCGGCCGGACGTGTTCGTCGTAGAGATCCAGCCGGCACATCGTGTCCCGGTCGCCGACCACCATGAGCACCGGCACCTCGATGCGGGACAGGTGCTCGACCCGGAGCCGGTCGGGCTTGCCGGCCGGGTGGAGCGGGTAGGCGAAGGCGACCACCCCGGCGACCTCGACCGGTCCGATCCCCGCGCCACCCGCCGCCAGCATCGTCGCCATTCGGCCGCCCATCGAGCGGCCCCCGATCACCGGTTCGGTGCCGGACCGCTCCCCCACCGCGTCGACCACCGCCGCGTGGCAGGCGAGGAGGACGTCCGGTCGATCGGGGCGGCGACGCCCCTCGGCCATGTAGGGGTAGTCGAAGGTGACGACCGGGATGCCGGCGGCGGCGAGACCGTCGCGCAGGCCCGTGACGAGGTCGTGGTCCTGGTCGGTGCCGGCGCCGTGGGCGAGCACCAGGGGCCGGCCACCGCCGGCACCGGCGACCCGGGTGGTGACCACCCGGCCGGGTGCCCACTCGACCATCCCCCGCTCGACCATCGACTCAGCCGAGGCTGCGGCCGCCGCCGACGACGAGGACGTGGCCGGTGACGTATCCCGACCGGTCGGGATCGGCGAGCCAGGCCACCGCCTCGGCGATGTCGTCGGGCACCCCCATCCGCTGCATGGGGTTGGCGGCGATCATCGCCTCGCGGATGTCGTCGGGGATGGCGAGCGACATCGGGGTCTCGATGAGGCCCGGGGCGACGGCATTGGCCCGCACCCGGGGGGCCAGCTCGAGGGCGAGCGCCCGGGTGAGGCCGACCACCCCGCCCTTCGACATGGCGTAGTTGAACTGCCCGAAGTTGCCCAGGTAGGCCCGTGAGCTGATCGACACGACCGACCCGCCGTCGGCGAGGTGGGGCACCAGGGCCCGGGTCAGCCGGTAGACGCTGCCGAGGTTGACGTCGAGGACTGCGCCGAACTGGTCGTCCTCCATCTTCACCAACCGGGCGTCGCGGGTGATGCCGGCGTTGTTGACGAGGACCCGCACCCCGGCCTCGGCGGCGGCGACCACCGACTCGATGCCGGCGTCGGTGGTGAGGTCGGCCACGACCGGCACGACGTCGAACCCGTCGGCCACCGCCTCGGCGGCGACCTCGACGACCCGGTCGGCGAGGTCGACGGCGACGACCGGTCCATCGGCGGCGAGCCGCCGCACCATCGCCCCACCGAGGCCACCGGCGGCGCCCGTGACCATCGCCACGCTCACGGCAGGGCCTTCCCGAGATGGTCGGCACCCAGGCGGACGAGCTCACCGGTCACGCCCGACGCCTCGAGGAGCCGGCCGACCCAGATGGCCACCTCGTTGGGGTCGACGCCCTCGAACGGGGCGACCACGTTGACCGGCACCCCGGCCCTGGCGCCCTCGATGGCAGCGGTGCGAGCGGCCGACAGCAACCCGCAGGCGACCATCGCCGCCGGGGCGCCACGGCGGCCGAGCAGGTCCTCGCCGGCGACGACGTAGACGATCGGCCGACCGTCTCGCATGGCATCACGGCTGGCGACGAATGCCTCGTCGAGCTCGTGACGCACCGCTTCCCAGTCGTCGCCGATGGCCGGGCCGGCCGCCACGAACACGAGGCCGGCGGGGTCGAGGGCCTCGAGGGCCTCGGCGTGGGGGGAGTCGGGAGACGAGCGGATCGGCACGACGGACAACGCTACGCGAGAGCCATGGGTCGAACTCGCGGATCGGGTATCGTACCCGGTCAGCAACTCCCCAGGAGGGAATCCTTATGAGTGACTCAAGTCACGGCCTCGCTCGGCGACCGGGCGTCGTCACCTTCATCGGCGTGATCCTGTGGATCCAGGCCGCCCTCGCCGGCGTGGCGGCAGTGGCGGTCTTCGCCTTCCGCAACGACGCTGACTTCCAGGCGGCAACCGGCCAGAGCGCCGATGCCCTGCTCGGTCTCGCCATCGCCGAGGTCATCGTGGCCCTCCTGCTCGCCTGGGTGGCGTCGGCGATCATGCGCGGGAGCCGTGGCGTGCGAATGCTGGTCGGCGTCGTCAT
This sequence comes from Acidimicrobiia bacterium, assembly GCA_040883295.1. Lineage (GTDB taxonomy): Bacteria > Actinomycetota > Acidimicrobiia > Spongiisociales > JAENVV01 > JAHEFX01. The sequence continues at coordinate 195 of JBFLKR010000232.1, read as the reverse complement.
GGGCCTGCGCATCGCCAGCTCGCTGTGGTTCATGATCACCCACCACCAGGGCGGGTTCCTCTATTCGGGCATCGCCAACATCGCCATCGCCCTCTTCGTGCTCTGGGCGCTGTTCGGCAACGAGCGCTCCGACGAGTGGTTCGAGACGACCGGCTGAGCCGACACCGGTTGGCGATAGTGGGCCGCCTCCGGGGG
>JBFLKR010000028.1:0-10183 GCA_040883295.1 Acidimicrobiia bacterium | reverse complement strand
GGGGCGCAAGACATGACCGAGCCCGTCATCGAGATCCGCGACCTGCACAAGTCCTTCGGCGACCTCGAGGTGCTGCAGGGGATCGACTTCGTCGTCTACCGGGGCGAGGTCGTGTCGGTCATCGGGCCGTCGGGCTCGGGGAAGTCGACGCTGCTGCGATGCGTCAACCTGCTCGAGCAACCCACGTCGGGCCGCATCGTCATCGAGGGATACGACCTCGCCGACCCCGACTGCGACATCGACAAGGTGCGCACGAAGGTCGGCATGGTGTTCCAACTCTTCAACCTGTTCGAGCACCTGTCGGTGCTCGAGAACGTCACGATCGCCCAGCGGAAGGTGCTGAAACGGTCGGCCGAGGAGGCCGAGGCGATCGCCCGGCGCAACCTCGAGAAGGTCGGCCTCGGCGACAAGATCGAGGCGTATCCCCACACGCTGTCGGGCGGCCAGAAACAGCGGGTGGCGATCGCCCGGGCGCTCTCGATGGACCCGGACATGATGCTCTTCGACGAGGCGACGTCGGCCCTCGACCCCGAGTTGATCGGCGAGGTGCTCGGCGTCATGCGGACGCTGGCCGAGGAGGGCATGACGATGCTCGTCGTCACCCACGAGATGGACTTCGCCCGCAGCGTCTCCGACCGGGTGGTGTTCATGGACGGGGGCGTCATCGTCGAGGAGGGCCCGCCGTCGGAGGTGCTGGTCGATCCCCAGCACGAACGGACCCGCCGGTTCCTCCAGATGGTGCTGGGCGGCGAGTAGCGCCCAGCCGTCGATTCTCCGGTGGCCGCACCAGGCCCTCGGTCTGGTCTCGGCACCGCAGAACGCCGAATCCGCCCGTCCTGAACCCCGGGTTCGCCGTGGGTCAGGAGGGGCGTGGGGGCCGGACCGCCCGACGCAGCACGATCTGGTAGCCGGGCTCGGTCTCCCGCCCCTCGAGCAGGTACTCGACCCGCTCGCGCAGCTTCTCGAGCCGGCGCTGCAGGCGGTCCCGGTCCTCGGTGAGCAGCTCGACCTCCTGTCGGAGCTCGAGCACCATCCGGATGCCCTCGTGGTTGAGGCCCTTCTCCGACAACTCCTGGATCTCGAGCAGGCGCTCGATGTCCTCCTGGGAGTACCGGCGGGTACCGCCCGGGGTCCGATAGGGGTCGATGAGGCCGCTTCGCTCGTAGATGCGAAGCGTCTGGGGGTGCATCCCCGCCAGCTCGGCGGCGACGGAGATGACGAAGACGGCGCGGTCGTGCTCGTTCATGCGTCCACCATCCCGGCTCGTGGGTCCTCGGTGTCGTACTCGGCCTGCCACTCCTCGAGGGCCTTGCGGGCCTTGCGGCCGAGCTTGGCAGGCACGTCGACCTTCACGGTGACCAACAGGTCGCCGTCGCGGCCCCGCTCGTGCTGCACGCCCCGGCCCTTCACCCGGAAGGTCTTCCCCGTGGGGGTGCCGGCGGGCACCTTGAGGCGGACGGGGTCGTCGAGGGTCGGCACCGCGATCTCGGCGCCGAGGGCGGCCTCGGGGAACGTCACGGGCACGGTCACCGTCACATCATCGCCGCGTCGGCCGAAGATCGGGTGCTTGTCGACTCCCACCCGCACCAGGAGGTCGCCGGCCGGTCCACCGGCCCGGCCGGGGCCGCCCTTGGCGCGGGCGCGCACCATGGCGCCGTCCTCGACGCCGGCGGGGATCCGGATCGTGATGTCACGGGTCCGGCGCTCGGTGCCGCTGCCCCGGCACTGGGTGCAGGGGACGGTGACGACCTGGCCCGATCCCCGGCACTGGGGGCAGGGCTGGGCGAAGGAGAAGAAGCCCTGGTTCTGGGTGACCTGGCCGGCGCCCCCACAGGTGGGGCAGACCGACGGTTTGGTGCCCGGTTCGGCACCCGAGCCTCCACAGCGCGAACAGTTGGTCTCCCCGTCGAGGCGCACCGTCCGGGTGGTGCCGGTGACGGCGTCACGGAACGGGATGCGCACGTGGGTCGTGAGGTCGGGGCCCTTGACCGGCCCCCGCCGCCCGCCGCCGCCCCCGAACAGGTCGCCGAACCCTCCGGCGCCGCCGAACAGGTCCTCGATGTTGATCCGTTGGCCGCCGAAGCCGCCGCCTCCGGGGAACCCGCCACCGGGGAAGCCGCCGGCCCCGCCCCCGGCATAGGCGCCCGAGTCGACGAGGCGGCGCACCTCGTCGTACTCGTTCCGTTTCTCGGGGTCGGAGAGCACCGAGTACGCCTCCGACACCGCCTTGAACCGCTCCTCGGCGGCCGTGTCACCGGGGTTGGTGTCGGGGTGGTTCTCCTGCGCGAGCTTTCGATAGGCCTTCCGGATGTCCTCGCGTGACGCGTTCTTCGCCACGCCGAGGACCTCGTAGAAGTCCTTCTCGATCCAGTCGCGCTGCATCAGGCCACCTCGTTCCCTCCGGCGGCCTCGGCGTCACCCACCACGACCGATGCGGGTCGCAGCACCTTCCCCGCCAGGGTGTACCCCCGGCGCATCTCGGCGATCACCCGGTCGCCGTCGCCGACCATCGACACCGCCTCGTGGACGGCGGGGTCGAACGGCTCGCCCACCGTCGGGATGCGGGCGAGGCCGGCGGCTTCGAGCACGCCGAGCAGTTGGGCGTGGACGCCCCGGAAGCCGTCGGCGAGCGCCAGGGCGTCGGGGTGGTCGGTGTCGACGGCGAAGCCGGCGTCGAAGCTGTCGAGGACCGGCAGCAGCTGGGTGATGACCCCCTCGGCGGCGCGCTGGCGCACCTCGGCCGCCTCCCGCAGCGCCCGCTTGCGGACGTTGTCGAGCTCGGCCAGGGCACGCAGCGCGTGGTCCCGCTCGGCGGCGGCCTCGTGCCGGGCGTCGGCGAGCAGCCGCAGCAGCTCGTCGAAGGCCTCGTCGCGGTCGTCCGGGAGCTCGATGCCGAGCTCCTCGGGAGTCGGGGTGAGGAAGGGGGCCTCCCCGTGGGTGTCGGGCTCTGAGGCCGCCGCGTCGGGCGCGGTGGCCGGGAGCTCGGCGTCGTGGTCGGTGGGCATGGTCGTGGCTCCTCGGGCGACGGGGCTCAGGCCTCGTCGTCCTCGTCCACGATCTCGGCGTCGACGATCTCCTCGTCCTCGCTCCCGGTCCCTCCGGCCGCCTCACCGTCGAACGCCTCCCCGCCGCCGGCCTGCTCGGCCGCCGCCTGCGAGTAGATGCGTTGGGCGAGGGCCTGGCTGGCGGTCACGGTCGCCTCGATCTTCTCTCGCAACGACTCGGTGGTGGCGTCGGCGTTCTCCGCCTCGGCCCGCAGCTCCGAGAGGGCCGCCTCGATGGCCGACTTCTCCTCGTCGGTGAGTTGGTCACCCTGCTCGCTGAGCAGGGTCTCCGTCTGGTGGACGACCTGGTCGGCCTGGTTGCGGGTGTCGACGAGCTCGCGTCGGCGGGCGTCCTCCTCGGCGAACTGCTCGGCATCGCCGACCATGCGGTCGATCTCGTCCTTGGGGAGCGCCGAGCCGCCGGTGATGGTCATCGCCTGTTCCTTGCCGGTGCCGAGGTCCTTGGCCGAGACGTTGACGATGCCGTTCGCGTCGATGTCGAAGGCCACCTCGATCTGGGGCACGCCCATGGGGGCGGGCGGGATCCCGGTCAGGCGGAACTTCCCGAGGCTCTTGTTGTCGGCGACCATCGCCCGCTCGCCCTGCAGCACGTGGATCTCCACCTCGGGCTGGTTGTTGGCGGCGGTGGTGAAGATCTCCGAGCGTCGGGTCGGGATCGTCGTGTTGCGCTCGATCATCTTCGTCATGACGCCGCCCTTGGTCTCGATACCGAGGGTGAGCGGGGTGACGTCGAGCAGCAGGATGTCCTTGACGTCTCCCGACAGCACGCCGGCCTGGATGGCGGCGCCGGCGGCGACCACCTCGTCGGGGTTGACGCCCTTGTGGGGGTCCTGGCCGGTGAGCTCCTTGACGAGTTCGGCGACGGCGGGCATCCGGGTGGAGCCACCGACGAGGACGACGTGGTCGATCGCGTCGACCGAGATACCGGCGTCCTTCATGACGCTGTTGAAGGGGGCACGAGTGCGCTCGAGCAGCGGCTTGGTCATCTTCTGGAACTCGGACCGCGTCAGCTTCTGCTGCAGGTGCAGCGGACCGGCGTTGGTGGCGGTGATGAACGGCAGGTTGATCTCCGTCTCGGTCACCGAGGAGAGCTCGATCTTGGCCTTCTCTGCGGCCTCCTTGAGGCGCTGGGCCGCCATGGGGTCGGCGGCGAGGTCGACGCCGTGGTCGGCCTTGAAGCCCTCGACGAGCCAGTCCATGACGGCCTGGTCCCAGTCGTCACCGCCGAGCTGCGTGTCGCCGTTCGTGGCCTTCACCTCGAACACGCCGTCGCCGATCTCGAGCAGGGACACGTCGAACGTGCCGCCCCCGAGGTCGTAGACGAGGATCGTCTGGTCGTGCTCCTTGTCGAGGCCGTAGGCGAGGGACGCCGCGGTCGGCTCGTTGATGATGCGCTTCACCTCGAGGCCCGCGATCCGGCCGGCTTCCTTGGTGGCCTGCCGCTGGGCGTCGTTGAAGTAGGCGGGGACGGTGATGACGGCGTCGGTCACGGTGTCGCCGAGGTAGGCCTCGGCGTCCCGCTTCAGCTTCATGAGGATGCGGGCGGAGATCTCCTGGGCCGTGTAGGTCTTGCCGTCGAACTCGTCGGTCCAGTCGGTGCCCATGTGGCGCTTGACGGAGCGGACGGTGCCGCCCGGATTGGTGATCGCCTGTCGCTTGGCGATCTCGCCGACGAGCACCTGGCCATCCTTGAAGGCCACGATCGACGGCGTCGTGCGGCCGCCTTCGGCGTTGGGCACGACGGTGGGTTCACCGCCCTCGAGGACGGCGATGACGGAGTTGGTGGTACCGAGGTCGATACCGACGGCCTTGGGCATGGGAAGACTCCTGTTTCGATGCGGGATGCGACGCCGCTCATGATATCACTCAAACGAATCTAAGTCGAGACGACTAAAGGATGAGAACCGGGCCCGCGGGAATGCCCGGGGGCGTAGCGTCCGTTGGGATCGCCATGGCACTCCTCACCGTCCCCGACACGCTCCCCGAGACCCGGCGCAGCCTCCATCTCGTCCTCTTCTACGCCGTCTCCCTCGCCCGCCAACGGGTCGACGGCGAGGTGTGGGCGGTGCCCATGCCGGGCGGCTTCGGCGTGCTCTTCGACGGCACCACCCTGCGGGTGGACGGCGTCGACCTCGTCGAGGAGCGGGCCGGCCTCGAACGACGGCGGGAGGCGATCACGACCCTCGATGCGGCCATGGCCTTCGCCGGGGTCGACTTCGACCGGGCGCGAGGCGAGCGCAACGACGTCGAGGTGCCCGAGTGGACGGATGAGGAGCTCGCCGTCGATGGCCGGGCCGCCGTGGTCCTGGCCGAGTGGTTCCAGCTCGGGTGGGAGGTGCTCGGGCGGGTGCTCGAGCGCGCCGGCTGGCCCGCCGACACCGAGCGGCGGCTCTGGAACGAGCACTTCGACCTCGCCATCGAGGTCGGCTCGGAGGCCGACGAGCGGCGGGCGGCCGTCGGGTTCAGCCCCGGCGATGCCGAGATCCCCGAGCCGTATGCCTACGTGGCGCCGTGGTTCCGGGACGAGGCGGCCGAGCGGCTGGTACCGACCCACTCGTTCGGGGTCGCCATCACCCACTCGGACGTCGCCGACGCCGCCGATCCCGCCGGTGAGGTGGAGCGGTTCCTGACCCAGGCCCTGGAGCGGCTCGGCGCCGTCTAGGCGGGCGCCCCCGCCATCTCGGCGAGGACCAGCGGCGTAGCCGGGTTGCCGAGGTCGAGGGCGTCGGTGATCAACTCCCCGCGCAGGGCATCGAGCGCCGTCGCGCCGGTCGAGCCCGGAGTGGGCAGGCCGGTCGACAGCAGGACGAACCTGTGCGGTGCCCGCTCGGCGGCCACCACGGCGACCTTCCCAAGCGTCCGCCACAGGACGTCGGCCTTGTCGAGCCCCGTGCGGGTGGTCGTGAAGCCCCCGACGACGTCGAAGAGCCATTCGCGTCCGTCCCGGTCGGTGGCCGTGGCGGTCACCGTGAGGCCGGCCCCCACCTTCACGTCGGTGCCGGTCACCTCGAAGCCGGCCTCCGCCACCAGGGCGAGCGCCACCTCGGTGGCCTTGAGGCCCGCCCGACGGGCGGCGTCGACCGGGCTCTCGCCGGCGGGGACCTCGGCGGGGAGCGCCGGCAGGCTCACACCGGGCAGCGCCAGTTGGTCGTGCTCGGCGAGTCGTCGCCGCTCGGCCTCGATGCGCCGCTCGGCGGCGCGGACGTAGTCGGGGTCGACGTCGAAGCCGACGTAGTGGCGGCCGGTCCGCACCGCGGCGACCGCCGTCGTCCCCGACCCCATGTAGGGATCCATGACGAGGTCCTCGCGGTACGTGTACAGGTCGATGAGCCGTTGGGGGAGCGCCACCGGGAAGGGGGCGGGGTGGCCGACCCGCGTGGCGGACTCGGCGGGGATCTCCCACACGTCGGTGGTCGCCTCCAAGAAGTCGTCGCGGGAGATCGACACCTCCGACGGCAGCCCCCGCCCGGCCCGCTGCCGGCGAGTGAGGGCCCGGTCGAACCGGCCCTTGGAGGCCACGATGACCCGCTCGGTCAGGTCGCGGAGCACGGGGTTCACGGGGCTCTGGAACGACCCCCACGCGCAGGATCCCGTCGCGCCGCGTGCCTTCTGCCAGATGATCTCACCCCGGAGCAGCAGCCCGAGATCGTCCTGGAGGATCGAGATGACGTCGGCGGCGAGGCTCCGGTAGGGCTTGCGGCCCAGGTTGGCGACGTTGACGGCGATGCGGCCGCCCGGCTCGAGCTTGGCGGCGCACACCTCGAAGACGGCTCGCAGCCCGTCGAGGTACTCGAGGTAGGTCTCGGGGACGTGGCCGGCGTCGACGTCGCGTTCGTACTCCTTGCCCACGAAGTAGGGCGGTGAGGTCACGACGAGGGCCACCGAGTCGTCGGCGACCTCGGCGTCCGTCATCGCGGCAGCGTCGATGGGGAAGATGGCGTCGCGGCGGACGGCCGGCACCACCGCGGCGTCGGCGGAGATGGCCGGCGGGGTGAACCGGGCGTAGAAGTCCGAGGCGTCGTGGTTCTCGCGACGCGAGGCTCCGAACGGGGAGGTGGCGGTGCCGGCCATGGGCAGGCGGGCACCATACCGGGCGGCCGGCCGGTCGGCCGGTCGCCTCCCCGGTCGGTCGGCGCTCGGGGGGTGGGGCGGGTCTTCGTGCCAGCCGGCTGCGTCGTCACCCCAGCGCGGCGAGCACCTCGTCGAGGTCGGCGAGGTCGCCCGCCACGTCTTCGATGTGGGCGTAGCGGGTCTTCCCGTCGGGGCCGATGACGACCACGCCGCCGATCTGGATGGCGTCGCCGCGGGTCTTCGTCTGGCGGAACCCGGCCTTGGTCGCCCGGGCCGCATTGGCGATGACCTTGGGTCCGAGGGTCTTGGCGGTCCCCCGCTTCATCTCGAACGCGTCATAGACCGATCGGCCCGGATCCGTGTAGACCGGGAAGTCGACGCCCTCGTCGGCGACGAAGGCCTTCCCGAACTCGGGGGGCCCGTTGCCGATGGCGACGAGCTGGGCACCGGCCGCCTCGATCTCGTCCTTCCGTTCTGCGAGGCGAGCGACCTGCTCGCGACAGAACAGTCAGCCGAAGTGACGGAGGAAGGCGAGGACCGTCAGTCGTCCGTCGAGTACGTCGTCGAGCGCCACGACCTCGTCGTCGAGGGTCTTCACGGTGAGTGACACGGGGCGGGAGCCTATCGCCACCGAACCGTTCCGTCGGAGCCGGCGGCCCGGGCCACGGCGAGCACCTCGTCGAGACGACGCCGGATGCCGTCGGCATCGAGCCCGTGCAGGCGGGCATGGTCGGCCGCCGACCCGTACCGGCCCGTCTCCGGGTCGGTGACGCCGTGGGCATGGAAGCGCATCGCCCGATCGGAGAGGGTCTCGGCGACGCGGGCCGTCGACGTGCCGGCGAGCCATGGCTCGACGATGAGGAGGTCGGTCCCGGTGGTCGCGGCGCGGAGGCCCACGGCGTCGAGTGGCGTCGGGGTGATCGTCCCGACGACGGTCACGTCGAGGTCGCCGGCGGCGTCGAGCGTCGGCTCGATGGCGGGCCCGAACGCCAGGACGGTGGGGGCGCCCGGTGACCCGGCCCGCAGCGGCACGACCCGCCTCGGGTCGCCGACGATCGGTCGCCGGGCCTCGGGGCCGGACAGCCGGACGTAGGCCGAGCCGGTCCCCGGCACGACCGTGCGCAGCACGGTCGACACCTCGGCCGGATGGGTGGGCGCGTGCACCTCCCAACCGGGCAGGGTCGAGATGAGGGCGACGTCCTCGGGGGCCTGGTGGGTCCGCCCGGCGGCGGCGGCGTCGAACGACCCGCCCACCGAGACGAGCACGGCGCCGAGGCCCTGGTGGGTGAGGCTGAGCTTGACCTGTTCGAACGGCCGCTCGACGAGGAACGGGGCGTAGCCGTGGACGATCGGACGGAGCCCCTCGAGGGCGAGTCCCCCGGCCACCCCGATCTGGGCCTGCTCGCGGATGCCGACGTCGACGACCCGTTCGGGGAAGCGGTCGACCACGCCGGCATCGGCGAAGCGGCCGGCGCCGATCACGGCGAGGACGAGCACGACCCGCTCGTCGGCGGCCATGAGGTCGGCGACGGTCTCCGTGAAGGCGTCGCGCTGCGTCCGGGGAGGTGCCGTCGTGGTCATCGCAGGACCTCGGCGACCACGACCTTCGGGCGGTCCGGGTGGTCGGCGTCGAGCGACCGGGACAGCGCGTCGTGGTCACGCCCGTCGACGACCTCGGCCTCCCAGCCTTCGCCGGTGAATCGGGCGGCGATGCCGCCCGGCCACCCGAGCGCCGCCGAGCGGTTGTCGACGACGACCGCGGTGAGGCGCCCGAGGCCGAGGCGGCCGGCGAGGGCGATGGCCTCGTGGACCGAGCCCTCCTCCAGTTCGCCGTCCCCGAGCAGGACGAACGAACGCCCGCCGTGGCCACGAAGGACCCGGCCGACGGTGGCGCCCACGGCGAGCGCCAGGCCGTGGCCGAGCGATCCCGAGGAGATCTCGACGCCGGGCACCAACCGCCGGTCGGGGTGGTGGCCGAGCGGCGAGTCGAAGCCGGCGAACCCGTCCAGGGCGTCGTGGGGGAGCCAGCCCGTGGCGGCCAGCACGGCGTAGTACGCCACGGGCCCGTGCCCCTTCGAGAGGTAGAAGCGGTCGCGGTGGGGGTCGTCCGGCCGGGCGGGGTCCATGGCCAGGACCCGGGTGTGGAGGACCCAGAGCACGTCGAGGGTCGAGTCGGCGGCGGCGTCGTGCTTCTCGTCGCCGGTCATCCGGCGCATGAGGCCGGCGAGGTCGTCGTACGTGGTGGTCGTGGTCGTCATGGATCCCACCGTACGACTTGAAGTTCACTTCAAGTCAAGAGAGAATCGGGGGATGGGTCGACGGTTCTCGATCGGCGAGGTGGCGGCTCGGACTGGCGTGGCCACCTCCGCGCTCCGCTTCTACGAGTCCAAGGGACTCATCCGCTCCGAGCGGACCGACGGCAACCAGCGTCGTTACGCCCCCTCGGTGGTGCGGATCGTGTCGGTGATCCGGGCGGCCCAGGAGGTCGGGATCCCCCTCGCCGAGGTGGGTCGGGCCCTGGAGCGCCTCCCCCACGACCATGCGCCTTCGGTCGAGGAGTGGGCGGCGATGGCTTCGGCCTGGCAGGACGATCTCGATCGCCGCATCCGGGTGCTCGCCGGTCTCCGCGACCAGTTGGGGTCGTGCATCGGGTGCGGATGCCTGTCGGTGGGCGCCTGCGCCATGCTCAACCCCGACGACCGGGCCGCCGAATCCGGGAGCGGCCCCCGCTACCTCTACGGGGACCCCCCGCCCGACTGACCCCCTTCATCCGTTCTTGTCGGCCCCAACCATGTCGGTCATGGACGGGCCCGACAGGAACGAACGGTGGGGGGCGGTCAGGGCACCCCGGCGGTGGCGCCCTCGAAGTACTCGAGCATGACCTCCGCCTGGTGGGTGTGGATGTTGACGAAGCCCACGACCATGACGTGGCCCGTGGGTTGGTCACCGATCATCCGGGCGATGATCTCGTCCACCGACGGGTTGCGGTCCTCGCCGAGGTTGATGATCCGATCGCGGGGGTAGCCGTTGGCGAGGAGCCGGTCGGT
>JBFLKR010000231.1:0-9363 GCA_040883295.1 Acidimicrobiia bacterium | reverse complement strand
TCTTCGGCGCCGTGGACGAGGGGGTCGTCGCCTACGGCGTGGGCAACCACCGCCACCGGCCCGAGATGGAGATGGCGCTCGAGGCGACGACCGGCCTCGAGGAGGTGTCGATCTCGTTCACCCCCCACCTCGTGCCCATGCAGCGCGGCATCCTCGCCACCGCCACGGCCCCCGTCGGCCACCCGGTGAGCCGCGACGAGCTCCTCGACACGCTCCGGGACGCCTACGTGGCCAGCCCCTTCGTCGACGTCGTCGACGTGCCGCCGCAGTCTCGGTGGACGGTGGGTTCCAACAAGGTCCTCGTCACCGCCTATGTCGACGCCCATGCCGACCGCATCATCGTCGTGTCGGCCCTCGACAACCTGCTGAAGGGCGCCGCCGGCCAGGCGGTCCAGGCGGCCAACCTCATGACCGCCCAGGACGAGACGACCGGCCTGTCGACCAGCGGGTGGATGCCGTGATCCAACGTACGACGGTACGACGGTACGACGGTACGACGGACCGGAGGCCATGGTGATCACGCATCCTCTGGGGTTTCGGGCGGCGGGCGGGCACGTCGGCATCAAGGCCGACGGGTCGGCGGACCTCGCCCTCGTGGCCGCCGGTGCCCCCGTGCCGGCGGCAGCCGTGTTCACCACCAACTCGGCGGCTGCCCCGCCCGTCCTCCTCAGCCGCCGCCACGCCTCCGACGGGATGGCCCGGGCGGTGGTCCTCAACTCCGGGTGCGCCAACGCCGGCACCGGGACCGACGGAGCCGACCACGCCCGACGCATGGCCGAGCGCACCGCCGCTGCCCTCGCCTGTGAGCCCGAGGCGGTGCTCGTCTGCTCCACCGGCCCCATCGGCCCCCGCCTGCCCATCGAGGCGGTGGAGGCGGGCATCGACCGCCTCGCCGGGGAGCTGGCCGATGGTCCCGAGGCCGCCAAGGCGGCATCACTCGGCATCCTCACCACCGACACCTTCCCCAAGTCGAGTCACCTCGACGCCGACGGATGGCGAATCGGCGGGATCGGGAAGGGAGCGGCGATGTGCCGGCCCGACATGGCGACGATGCTGGCGGTCCTCACCACCGATGCGGTCCTCGACCCGGCAAGTACCGATGCCGCTCTCCGCGCCGCGGTCGGGCCCACCTTCAACAGCCTGAACATCGACGGCTGCACCTCGACCAACGACACGGTCGTGCTGTTGGCCTCGGGGGCGTCGGGCGTGACGCCGGACCCGGCCGCCTTCACCGAGGGCCTCGGCACCGTCTGCGAGAGCCTCGCCCGGCAGATGGCCCGGGACGGCGAGGAGACGACCCGGGTCGTCGACGTCGTGGTGGACGGGGCGGTCGACGTCGCCAGCGCCCGGGCACTGGGGCTCGCCATCACCGACTCCGACCTCGTGCGGTCGTCGTTCTTCGGCGGGGACCCGAACTGGGGTCGGGTCCTCCAGGCGATGGGGCAGTCGGGGCTGCCGATCGACCCCGACGCGGTGGCGGTCAGCTACGAGGGCGAGCCGGTGGCGGTCGGCGGCGTCGAGGTCGACTTCGACCGGGCGGCGCTGCGAGCCCGCCTCGGCGGCGACTTCCTCGTCGAGGTGAAGGTGGGCGAGGGTCCCGGCCGGGCCCGCATCATCGCCGCCGACCTGACCCCCGGTTACGTCGAGTTCAATGGGGCGCCGTCGTGAATGGCCCCGAAGGACGGCGCCCGTGACCAATCGCGCACCCAGTCCACAGCGGACGCGGATCGCCGCCACCATGGGCAAGGCGCGCATCCTCATGGAGGCGATGCCCTACATCCGGCGGTTCGCCGGGGCCACCGTCGTCATCAAGTACGGCGGTTCGGCGATGGTCGACCCGGACCTGCAGGACTCGTTCGCCGCCGACGTGACCCTCCTGTCCCTGGTCGGCCTCCGGCCCGTGATCGTCCACGGCGGCGGCCCCCAGATCTCGGCCGCCATGGAGCGGGCCGGCATCGAGCCGGTCTGGGTGGACGGTCTTCGGGTCACCGACGAGGCGACGATCGGCGTCGTGCAGGAGGTGCTGGCGGGCACCGTCAATCCGTCGATCGTGCGGCTGCTCGTCGGACACGGCGCCCGGGCGGTGGGCATGACCGGCATCGACGGCGGCCTCCTCACCGCCGAGCCACGCGATCCGAGGCTCGGCTTCGTCGGGCGGGTCACCGCGGTCGACACCGACCTCGTCGACGGCCTCCTCGGCGCCGGGGTGGTGCCCGTCATCGCCCCGGTCGCCAGGGGCATCGACGGTGAGGTCTACAACCTCAACGCCGACACCGCCGCCGCCGCGATCGCCCGCGAGCTCGACGCCGAGAAGCTCGTCTATCTCACCGACGTCGAAGGCATCTACGCCGACCCCGATCGCCCCGAGACCCTCATCTCCCGCCTGCGCGTCGACGAGGCCGAGGCGCTGCTGCCGGGTCTCGGTGGGGGCATGCGTCCCAAGGTGGAGTCCTGCCTCCACGCCCTCGCCGGTGGCGTGGCCCAGGCCCACATCCTCGACGGCCGCATCCAGCACTCGATCCTCCTCGAGGTGTTCACCCCCGAGGGGATCGGGACCATGATCACCGGCCCCGAGTGGGCACCGCTCCATGGCGGTTGAGCAGCGGCGGCTGGTGGTGCGCCGCCTGGTCGACACCCACGAGGTGGCGAGTCAGGAACGGCTCGTCGAGCTGCTGTCCGCCGAGGGATTCGAGGTGACCCAGGCCACCGTCAGTCGCGACCTGCAGCGACTCGGAGCCGTCAAGATCCGCACCGGCGGGGCGACCCGCTACGCCATCCCCGTCGACGCGTCGGACGATCCGGCCAGCGAGCTGTCCCGGGTGCTCGCCACCAGGGCCCGGGCGATGGTGCCCTCGGGCAACCTGCTCGTGGTACGGACCGCCAGCGGCGCCGCCCAGTTCGTGGCGGCCGCCATCGACGCCGTCGGGCACCCGGCGGTGGCCGGTTCGGTGGCCGGCGACGACACCATCATCGTCGTGGCGGCCGAGGGCCGCTCGGGCCACGACCTCCTCCACACCTTCGAAGCGATCGGAGCCGAAGCATGAAAGTGGTACTCGCCTACTCGGGCGGTCTCGACACGTCCGTCATCCTGCGCTGGATCAAGGAGCGTTACGACGCCGAGGTGATCGCCTACACCGCCGACGTCGGCCAGGGGGAGGAGGTGGCCGAGGCCCGTGAGAAGGCGATTGCCACCGGCGCGTCGGTGGCGATCGCCGAGGACCTCACCGAGGAGTTCGTCGCCGACTACGTCTTCCCGATGCTTCGGGCCAACGCCGTGTACGAGGGCATCTACCTCCTCGGCACGTCGATCGCCCGCCCGGTGATCGCCAAGGGCATGGTCCGGGCCGCCGAGGAGCACGGGGCCGACGCCATCGCCCACGGCGCCACCGGCAAGGGCAACGACCAGGTGCGCTTCGAACTCACGGCCTTCGCCCTGCGCCCTGACATCAAGGTCATCGCGCCGTGGCGTGAGTGGGACCTCCGGGGTCGGGCCGACTGCGTCGCCTACGCCGAGGCGCACGGCATCCCCGTGCCGGTCACGCCCGAGAAGCCCTACTCGACCGACGCCAACCTCCTCCACGTCTCCTACGAGGGTGGCGTGCTCGAGGACCCGTGGGCGCCGCCGCCGAAGGGCATGTTCTCGATGACGACCGACCCCACCGATGCCCCCGACGAGCCCGAGGAGGTCGTCGTCGCCTACGAGCAGGGCAACCCGATCGCCGTCGACGGCGTCGAGATGGGACCCGCCGCCTTGTTGGGCCACCTCAACGAGGTGGCCGGCCGCCACGGGGTGGGCCGGGTCGACATCGTCGAGAACCGCTTCGTGGGGATGAAGTCCCGCGGCGTCTACGAGACGCCCGGAGGGACCGTGCTCCACGCCGCCCACCGGGCGGTGGAGAGCCTCACCCTCGACCGGGAGGTCATGCACCTGCGCGACGAACTGATCCCCCGCTACGCCGAGATGGTGTACAACGGCTTCTGGTTCGCCCCCGAGCGGGAGGCGCTGCAGGCGTTCATGGACACCACCCAGGAGGCGGTCAACGGTGAGGCCCGGCTCAAGCTCTACAAGGGCTCGGTCACGGTGACCGGCCGCCGGTCCGACTTCCGCCTGTACGACGAGAAGACGGTGACGTTCGAGGACGACGACCGGGTCTACGACCAGGCCGACGCCGCGGGCTTCATCCGCCTCAACGCCCTCCGTCTCCGGCGCATGGCCGAGGCAAGGCTCGGGGAGGGGGAGTGATGGTGTCGGGAGATACACCCGGAAGGGGGATGGGACCGGCCGGCCGCAGGCCGGTCGGAGGGGGGCGGCGGAGCGCCTGGGGGGACCTGCCGTGACCCTCTGGTCCGGGCGCTTCGAGGGCGGGCCCGCCGACGTGTTGTGGCGGTACACCGCCGACGACGTCGACCGGCGCCTGCTGCCGTGGGACGTGCGCGGCTCGATCGCCCACGTCACGATGCTCGGACGGGCGGGGATTCTTCCCGCCACCGAGGTGGAGACGATGCTGCGGGGCCTCGAGCAGGTCCGCCAGGAGGCCGACCGTCGCTCGTTCGTGTGGGCCGAGGGCGACGAGGACGTGCACACCGCGGTCGAGCGACGGCTCGTGGAGCTGGTCGGCCCCGTCGGCGGCAAGCTCCACACGGGCCGGTCCCGCAACGACCAGGTGGCCCTGGACCTTCGGCTGTACCTGTCGGACCAGGGCCTCGCCCGGATCCGCCAACTGCACGCGGCGGTGCGCGTCCTGTGCGACGTCGCCGAGTCGGTTGGCGAGACCGTGGTGGCGTCGTACACCCACGGCCAGCAGGCCCAGGCGGTCCCCCTCGCCCACCACCTGCTGGCGTATGCCTGGATGCTGCTGCGCGACGCCGAGCGATTCGCCGATGCCCTGACCCGCATCGAGGTGTCGCCGCTGGGGGCCGGGGCGTCGGGTGGCTCGTCGCTCCCGCTCGACCCGGCGACGTCGGCGGCGCTCGTCGGCTGGGGGGAGCACTTCGCCAACAGCCTCGACGCGGTCGGCGCCCGTGACGTGGCGGCGGAGTACGCCTTCTGCGCCGCCCAGGCGATGGTGCACGTCTCCCGCCTCGCCGAGGAGCTGATCCTCTGGGCCGGCGACGAATTCGGCTGGGCGACCTACGGCGAGGACCTCACAACGGGTTCGTCGGCGTTGCCCCAGAAGCAGAACCCCGACATCGCCGAGCTGGCCCGGGGTCGGTCGGCGGCCGCCATCGGCCACGTCACCACGCTGCTGGCGCTCCAGAAGGGGCTGCCACTCGCCTACAACCGCGACCTGCAGGAGGACAAGGCGCCGCTGTTCGCGGCCGACGACCTCCTGGCCGCCACCCTCGAGGCGGTCCCGGCCCTGGTGGCCTCGGCAGCGTTCCACCCGCCCGGGCCATCGTCGTGGGTGTGCGCCCTCGACCTCGTCGAGGTGCTGGTGACGCGCGGGGTGCCGTTCCGGGAGGCCCACCACGCGGTCGGCCGC
Source organism: Acidimicrobiia bacterium (assembly GCA_040883295.1). GTDB lineage: Bacteria > Actinomycetota > Acidimicrobiia > Spongiisociales > JAENVV01 > JAHEFX01. Next base: position 3,880 of record JBFLKR010000231.1, on the reverse strand, counting down.
CTCGTGTCGGCGCTCGTCGCCGACGGGCGTGAGCTGGCCGACGTGACCCCCGATGACCTCGCCGGCGCCGACGAGCGCTTCGAGTCCGGTGACATCGCCCTCGTCGACCCGTTCGCATCGGTGCGGCGCCGGGTGTCGCCGGGCGGTGGCTCGTTCGAGTCGGTCGTCATCCAACTGGACGAGCTCCGCCGTCGGGTGGGCTGATGGCCGACGATCCCGTCGACCCCGGACGTCGAGCCGCCCTCGGACTCCTGGGCGCAGCCGCCGCCGGCCTCGTGGCTTGGCGCTGGGTGGGCGCTTCGGACCCGATCGGGTCGGCTGCGCCGACCAGGTCATCGACGTCCACGACCGAGGCGGCAACGACGACCTCATCCGGTGCCCCGACCACGTCGTCCTCCACCACCACCGCCGAGCCGGAGTCCACGACGACGACCGAGACGACCACCACCACCGCCGAGCCGGCCACCACGACCACCAGCGAGCCGGCGACGACGACCACGACCGAGCCGGCGACGACGACCACGACCGAGCCGGCGACGACGACCACGACCGAGCCGGTGACGACGACCACGACCGAGCCGGCGACGACGACCACCGCGGCCGGGACCGGCGTCGCCCTGGTCACCGTCGTGTCCAAGGGCTCCTGGGGCGCCGCGCCCACCGGGAGCGGGTTCGTCGGCCACGCCCTGAGCCGACTGACGCTCCACCACACGGCGAGTCCGTTGACGAACGGCGACGACCCGGCCCGGAAGTGGCGCAACACCCAGGCCTACCACCAGTCGCAGGGGTGGCCCGACGTTGCCTACCACCTTGGCGTCGACCTCGCCGGTCGCGCCTATGAAGGCCGACCCTTCGAGTACCGGGGGGACACGTTCACCGAGTACGACCCGAGCGGCCACTTCCTCATCTGCTGCATGGGCAACTATGACGCGGCGTCACCGCCGGCGGCCATGGTGGAGACCACCGCCCGGCTCTTCGCATGGGCCGTCACCCGCTTCGGTATCGACCCCGGGACGCTCGGAGGCCACCGCGACCATGCAGCGACGACCTGTCCGGGATCGAACCTCCACGCCCGCCTCCCCGGGATCCGCACCCGGATCGACCAACTCGTCGCCGTCGGCGTCGAGCTTCGCTGGGCCTGACCGGACCGATCACCCCCAGGGGCTAGCCCGGCACCCCCCGTTCTTGTCGGGCTGGGCCTGGCGGGTGACGGCTGGGGCCGACAGGAACGCCCCCACCTCGTTCTTGTCGGGTTGGGCCTGGCGGGTGACGGCTGGGGCCGACAGGAACGGCTCGACGACCACCCTCAACCGTCGGCGGTCACCGCCAGGATCCGGCCGCCGCCGTGGTCGACGACGAGCAGGCGGTCCCCGGCGGTCACCAGGTGCTGGGGGTGGTCGATGCCGGTGAGGAACGGGTCACCCCCGGACGGGGCGTCCCCGGGCGCCCTCGGCACGGCCACCACCTCGCCCCGGGTCCACAGCGCCACCACCAGGGTGTCGGGGTCCCAGGGGGTCACGGCCACCGAGGTCGGCGTCGCCCCCGGTGCGAAGACGGCGTGGGAGTGGGGCACGTCGGCGCAGTCGGCGGCGGTCGCCCCGTACTCGGCGACGGGGCGGTTGTCGCCCACACAACGGGGCCAGCCGTGGTCGGCGCCCGCCTCGACCGCCACCAGCTCGTCGGCGGGGGGCTCCCCGTCGAAGCGGCCGTCGCCCACCTCGGTCGTCCAGAGCGTCCCGTCGGCGTCGACGACGTGGGCGTAGGCGTGCTTGAAGCCCAAGGCGAGCTCCACCGGCTCCTCGTCGGCGGTGACCGTCCACAGCCGCCCGCTGCCCTCGACGACCTCGCCGCCTCGCTCCCTGCCGGACGTGTTGAACAGCACCGAGCCGTCGGCGAGCACCGTCAGCGTCCCGTTGGAGCGGCCGTTGTAGGGCAGGTCTTCGGCCACGACCTGCCGGTCACCACCAGCCAACGGCCCCCGGGTGAGGGTCCGTTGCTCCATGACCCACAGCTCGTCGCCGATCACCGCGACGCCGGTCGGGACGAGGAGGCCATCGACCAGCACGGTGCGTTCGGTCGGGTCGTCGGCGTCGATGCGCAGCACCTGGCCGGTGCCGTCGCGCTCGCCGCCGGCGAGCTGGGCGACCACGAGGTCGCCGTCCTCGAGGACGACCACCTGTGTGGGCCCGTCGAGGCCGGTCACCACCTCGGTGACCCCGAAGCCGTTGGGCACCGAGACGTCGGCCGCCTCGGGGGCGGCGACGGCACACCCAGCAAGTACTGCGGCGAGGGCGAGCAGGACGATGGGGACGCGCACCGGGCGACGGTACCGGCGGGTCTCCAACACCGCGGAGGCTCAGATCCGTCGGGCCCAGATCCCCACGTCGACCCAACGGCCGTGCTTGAAGCCGGCCTCGGGAATCGTGCCGACTGGCCGGTAGCCGGCGACCTCGGCGATGGCCACCGAAGCGGGGTTGGGCAGGGCGATGGTGGCGACGGCGAGGTGCACGTCGAGGTGGGCGAGGCGGCGGTGGAGGGCGGTGAGCAGCGCCCGGCCGGTGCCGCATCGGCGGTGGCCCTCGGCGACGTAGACGGTGGTCTCGACGGTGTGGCGGTAGGCGGCCCGGTCCTTGAAGGAGGCCGCGTAGCCATAGCCGATGACCGTGCCGCCCTCGAGGGCGACGAGCCATGGCAGCTCCGATGCCGCCATCCGGCGCCCGATCTCGTCGGCGTCGGGCGGATCCAACTCGAACGAGATCACCGTGTCGGCCACGACCGGCGCGTAGACCGCCGCAATGCCGGCGGCGTGCTCGGCGGCGGCGTCGGCGATGTCCACATCCGGGACGCTAGACCCGACAGAGGTCGGCGACGGCGGCGGCGGCCTCGTCGTGGCGGGCCACCCAGCGGTAGCCGTGGGCGGGGGTGCCGGGCGGGTCGAGGTGGAAGACGAGGTGGTGGCCGAGTTCGTGGGCGATGACGCCGAGGGTGGGCGTCGCCGACAGTTGCAGGTGGCCCTCGGGCGGGTAGCGGACGGGATCGAGGCCTCGTCCGGCGGTGATCCGGACGGGGGGCCGGGTGTGGCCGGTCTCGGGGCGGCGGCGGGCGTGGGTGCCGACCCGCGGGGTGGGGACCCCGAGCCACCCGCAGGCGGCGGCGACGATGGCCCGGGCCCCGTCGGAGTCGGTGCGCAGGCTCCGGAGCCTCAAGAGCAGGTCGAGGTCTCGGGACCGTTCGCGCAGGCGCCGGGCGTGGGCGTTGGCCACCACGGCATGGGCGACGAGCACCGGGGGCGGATCGAGCGGCATGGGGTCAGTGTGGCGCATGGGTGTGACGGGGCGGCGCCGGCGAGGAGCCGACCACTAGCCTCCGGCCCATGAGCGACGTGCAGGACGACACCACCGAGGACGACAGCGACGCCAGCTTCGGGGCGGAGGTCGGCAAGTGGATCGGCATCGGCCTTCCGGCTGGCATCGTCGCCATGGTGGCGGCCGCCTGGCTCATGGGCGACGACATGACTTTCGGGGAGGCGTTCGCCACGGGCATCCTCCCCGGCGTCCTGTTCGGCGTGTTCGCCGGTGGCTTCATCGGCACCGTGCGCGGCATGCGCAACATGCACTGATTCACCCCGCCGGTGCCACCTCCACCAGCAGCGGCCGGTGGTCGCTGCCGAGGTCGGGGCCGACCACCCGGTCGACCGTGACGAGGTCGTCGGAGTGGAGCAGGTGGTCGATCGGCACCGCCCAGAACCGGCCCACCTCCCACGTCGGCGCCACCCCGAATCCCCGCTGGGAGTTCTCCAGGTCGCCGTCCGCCTCCAGCTCTCGGAACCCGGCCGCCCACGGCGTCGCATTCAGGTCGCCCACCACCACGGCCGGGCCGT
>JBFLKR010000027.1:0-9824 GCA_040883295.1 Acidimicrobiia bacterium | reverse complement strand
GGGAGTACGACGCCTACGTCACGGCGCTCGAGGCCATCTGACCCGGACGGCCGGCCGTCAGTCGGCGTCCTTGGTCTCGGCCTCGACGGTCGTCTCCTCGTTGCCGTCCTCGAGTCCCTTGCGGAACTCCTTGGCCGATTGGCCGATGGAGCGGGCGAGCGCCGGCAGCCGGGTGGCCCCGAAGAGCACCAGGACGATGACGAGGATGATCACGAGCTCTTGGCCACCGAATCGCATGGGGCCATGGTACCGGCCCCACCGGGTGCATCGGGGGGCCCGACCGGTCTAGGAACCGAACAGCGAGTTGGCGAAGCCCGGGAGGCGCTGGCGCCCGACCAGTCGGATGCCGCCACGCTCCTTCGCGTACAGGTGGAACGGGATCAGCTTGCCGGTGACGAGGAGCCCATCGGACACGGGACTCGACCCCAGCGCCACGAGGAACGACGTGACCGCCGACTCCTCGAGTTCGGGATGGTCGCCGGACGCGTGGGGCACGTTGCGGACGAGCACGTGGTCACCGCCCCGCTTGGCGAGGTAGGTGGTGTCGTCGACCGGCTCGACCGCGTAGCCGGCCACCCGCAACAGCCCCTCGACGATGTCGGGGGCGTCGTCGGTGCCGGGGTCGACGCCCACCGCCCGCAGCGCCGTCGTGACCTCGGACGAGAGCGCCAGCTCCTCGCCCACCGGGGGCAGTTCGTCGGGTCCGAAGTCGGCCCGGTCGGAGCCCGGACCCAACTTCTCGCCACCCTTGGCGTGTTGCAGGAGCGGGGCGGCCCCCTCGGCGATCTCGACCTCGATGACCGGCTGGCCCATGGCGGCGGGGAGCTCGCCCCGCTCGAGCTCGATCCGCCCGACGAACTCGGGGGCGGTCCGACCGGCCCGGGCGACGACGGCCGTGAGCCGACCCGAGGTCAGGTCGATGCCCAGTTCCGGATGGCGCCGCCGCACCGTCTCGACCGCCTGGGCCATGAGCAGGCGAGTCAGGCGCTCGTCGGCATCCTGTGGGAGCGGGACGGCGAAGTCGACGACCACCTCGTCGCCCTCGAGGGACACGTCCCTGACGGGCGGCTCGAGCGTTCGACGTTCGGTGTCGACGGCGTCGCCGGTCGGTGACTGCGGGGCCTTGGGCCGCCGGAGGGCCACCACGGCCACGATGCCGATGACGACGGCCCCGACGATGATGAGGATGACACCTGGATCCATGGGGCGAGGTTACCGAAGCCGCAGGGGCGGCCGTCAGGAGACCCGGCGGGCGGCGGCGACGGCGCGGTCCTTGCGAATGCGACGCCGCTCCCGTTCGCTCATCCCACCCCAGATCCCGAACTTCTCGCCGGTGCAGATCGCGTACTCGAGGCACTCCACGCGCACCTCGCAGTCGGCACAGATCTGTTTCGCCCGCCTCGTCGAGGCGCCCCGCTCGGGGAAGAAGAGGTCGGCGTCGGCCCCCCGACATGCCCCCCGGTCCTGCCATTCCAGTTCCTCGAGGTTCAACGCCTCGAAGAGTTCGCTCGCCATCCGTCGTCGGCCGCTCACCGCTCTCCCCGAATCACATGTTTGTAATTACGTGAATGCGATTGTGGCACACGCCCGCGCGCTGTCAAGGGGCGACTCCCAGAAGGACTCCCTGAAGCCGGTCGCGGAGGTGGTGGGCGTCGGTGTTTAGGATTCGCCGGCAGACCGCATTCCCGGACCAACAAGGAGGCGGCGGTGGCGACAGAGGCTCCGCCCGCCCGACGGCGACACTGGATCATCGAGTTCTACGACTCGACCGTCGGCAAGAAGTGGGTGATGGCGATCACCGGCATCATCCTGATGGGCTACGTCATCGCCCACATGATCGGCAACCTCAAGGTCTTCCTCCCACCGGTGGACGGGGAACCCGAGGTCAACGTCTACGGGGAATGGCTGCGAGAGCTCCTGTTCCCCGCCGTCCCGGAGTCCGGCGTCCTGTGGATCATGCGGGCGGTCCTCATCCTGGCGACCGTGCTCCACGTCGAGGCCATGATCAGCCTCACCCGTCGCAACCTCGGCGCCAAGCCCGAGCGATACCGCAACCAGGACTACCAGGCGGCCACCTACGCGGCCCGGACGATGCGGTTCACCGGCCCGATCGTGCTCGCGTTCATCGTCTTCCACCTCCTCGACCTCACCTTCGGGGTGGCGCCGTTCAATCCCGATTTCATCAAGGGCGACATCGCCCACAACCTCACGGTGAGTCTCACGCGGGTGGGATGGATGGCCTTCTACGCCATCGCCAACATCGCCCTCGGCTACCACCTGTGGCACGGGGCCTGGTCGCTCTTCCAGAGCCTCGGGTGGAACAACCCCCGCTTCAACGCCGCCCGCCGGCTCTTCGCCCAGGGCTTCACCATCGTGGTGGTCGGCGGCAACCTGCTCATCCTTGCCGGCATCTACTTCGGCTTCGCCACCGGCATCTAGGAGGCCCGTCATGACCGTGCTCGACGCCAAGATCCCCGAAGGCCCCCTCGCCGACAAGTGGGACAACCACCGATTCGACATGCGGCTGGTGAACCCGGCCAACAAACGCAAGTACCGCGTCATCGTGGTCGGCACCGGCCTCGCCGATGCCGCCGCCGCCGCCTCGCTCGGCGACCTGGGCTACCAGGTCGACGTCTTCACCTACCACGACTCGCCCCGGCGGGCCCACTCGATCGCCGCCCAGGGCGGCATCAACGCCGCCAAGAACTACCAGGGCGATGGCGACTCGATCTTCCGCCTGTTCTACGACACCATCAAGGGTGGTGACTACCGCAGCCGGGAGGCGAACGTCTACCGGCTCGCCCAGGTGTCGCTCGACATCATCGACCAGGCCACCGCCCAGGGCGTCCCGTTCGCCCGCGACTACGGCGGCCTGCTCGACAACCGCTCGTTCGGCGGCGCCCAGGTGTCCCGCACGTTCTATGCCCGGGGCCAGACCGGCCAGCAGTTGCTCCTGGGGGCCTACTCCGCGCTCATGCGGCAGGTCCACGCCGGCACCGTCAACCTCCACACCCGGGAGGAACTGCTCGACGTCGTGCTGAAGGACGGCCGGGCGGTGGGCATCGTCACCCGCAACCTGTCGACCGGTGAGGTGACGACCCACTCGGGCCACGCCGTCGTGCTCGGCACGGGCGGCTACTCGAACGTCTACTACCTGTCGACGAACGCCATGTACTGCAACGCCACCGCCATCTGGCGGGCGCACCGCAAGGGGGCGTTCTTCGCCAACCCCAACTTCACCCAGATCCACCCCACCTGCATCCCGTCCTCGGACGAGTTCCAGTCGAAGCTCACCCTGATGTCCGAGTCGCTGCGCAACGACGGTCGCATCTGGGTGCCGAAGAACCCCGACGAATCCCGACCGCCCGGCCAGATCCCCGACGAGGACCGCGACTACTTCCTCGAGCGCAAGTACCCGGCCTTCGGGAACCTCGTGCCCCGGGACGTCGCCTCCCGCAACGCCAAGACGGTGGTCGACGAGGGCCGCGGTGTCGGCCCGCTCAAGAACGGCGTCTACCTCGACTTCGAGGACTCGATCGCCCGGGTCGGCGCCGACAAGATCGGGGAGCGGTACGGGAACCTCTTCGAGATGTACGAACGCATCACCGACGAGGACCCCTACCAGGTGCCGATGCGCATCTTCCCCGCCCCCCACTACACGATGGGGGGGCTCTGGGTGGACTACCACCTCATGACGACCATCCCCGGCCTGTACGCCATCGGCGAGGCCAACTTCTCCGACCACGGGGCGAACCGCCTCGGGGCGTCGGCTCTCATGCAGGGACTGGCCGACGGCTACTTCGTGCTGCCGTACACGATCGGCGACTACCTCGCCGACTGGCTCAACACCGACCCGGTGCCCACCTCCGACCCGGTCTTCGCCGAGGCCCTGGCGGGCGTCGAGGACGAGGCCCACATGTGGTTGTCGAAGCGTGGCACCCGGACCGTCGACTGGTTCCACCGCGAGCTCGGCAAGATCGTCTGGGACTACTGCGGCATGGAACGCAGCCAGGCCGGGCTCGAGAAGGCCCTCTCGGAGATCCCCGCCCTGCGGGAGGAGTTCCACAACGACGTCCGGGTCCCCGGCTCGGGCGACACCGTCAACTCGTCGCTCGAGAAGGTCGGGCGGGTGTCCGACTTCTTCGAGCTCGCCGAGCTCATGTGCCTCGACGCCCTCGACCGGGAGGAGTCCTGCGGGGCCCATTTCCGGGTCGAGCACCAAACCCCCGAGGGCGAGGCCAAACGAGACGACGAGGACTACGCCTACGTCTCGGCGTGGGAGTGGCACGACGGCGAATGGAACCTCCACAAGGAGGACCTCGTCTTCGAGGAAGTCACCCCGACCCAGAGGAGCTACAAGTGAAGGTCACCCTCCGCGTCTGGCGGCAAGCCTCCCCCACCGCCGACGGCCGCTTCACCGAGCACGTCGTCGACGGGGTGAGCGAGGAGATGTCCTTCCTCGAGATGCTCGACATCCTCAACGACCGGCTCGTGATCGAGGGGAAGGAGCCAATCGAGTTCGAGTCGGACTGCCGGGAGGGGATCTGCGGCACGTGCGGGTTGGTCATCGACGGCGTGCCCCACGGCCCCCAGCTCGGGACCGCCACCTGCCAGCTCCACATGCGCAAGTTCTCCGACGGCGCCACGATCACCGTCGAGCCGTGGCGGGCGGCCGGCTTCCCCCTCATCAAGGATCTCATCGTCGAGCGGGCACACCTCGACGACGTGGTGGCCGCCGGCGGCTACATCTCGGTCAACACCGGTTCGGCGCCCGACGCCAACCTGATCCCGGTGCCGAAGTCGGTCGCCGACACGGCCTTCGACGCCGCCGCTTGCATCGGGTGTGGGGCCTGCGTGGCCGCGTGCCCGAACGGCGCCGCCCACTTGTTCACGGCGGCCAAGGTCGCCCACCTCAACCTGCTCCCCCAGGGCCAGCCCGAGCGCTACATGCGGGTGGAGGCGATGGTGGACGAGATGGACCGCTGGTTCGGCTCGTGCACGAACTTCGGTGAGTGCCAGACGGCCTGCCCAAAGTCGATCTCGATCGACTTCATCGCGCTCATGAACCGCGACTACGTGAAGGCGAAGTTCAAGAATCGACGCCTGCTGAGCCAGGGCAGCTGAACGCCCACTACCCTCGGGCCCAGAGCGATCAACGAAGGAGACGCCCACATGGCGAAGTTCCTGTCCGACGAGTGGTTCGAGGCCGCCGACAGCGCCGTCAAGACGGACCCGACGTTCACCTCGGCTGCCGCCGGCAAGGACCTGAAGGTCCAGTTCAAGGTCACCGATGTCGCCGACATCGGTGAGGTCGACTACTTCCTGTCGATCGACTCCGGGCAGACCCAGGTCGCCAAGGGCGAACTCGACGAGCCGGACGTGACCGTCACCAGCGACTACGCGACGGCCGTCGGCATCGCCAAGGGCGAGTTGAACACCCAGATGGCCTTCATGACGGGCAAGATCAAGGTGGCGGGCAACCTCGCCACACTGATGATGCACCAGAACATCATCTCCGCCTGGACCAGCCTCGGCGAGAGCATGGACACGGAGTACTGAAGTACGACGGTACTTCGGTACGACGGTACGCAACAAGGGCCCCGGGCATCGAGCCCGGGGCCCTTGTCATCGGTAGTACCGACGTACGGTCGTACCGTCGTACCCCTGGCAGGCGGTGCCTACACCAGCTTGCCGTCGAGGGCGCGTTCGAGTCCGGCGCCGGCCTTGTCGGCGACTCGCTTGAAGATCGGGCCGAGGAACGGCGAAAGGAACCGGAGCGACCCCGAGAAGGTGAGGGTGGCGTCGTAGGTGGCAACGGCCCCCGCTCCGCCCCGCTCGACGCTGATCACGTCGACCGAACGGAACCGGCCGTTGTCCGCGATGAGAGTGAACCGATGGCCCGGGATGAACTCGGTCACCTCGTAGCGGAGTTCGATCCCCGAACTCGTGGTGACGTCGTAGACGGCGTCGCCCTCGCCGGGGGTGCCGGAGACGAGTTCGACGTTCGTCACGCCGGGATCCCACTCAGCCACGGAGCGGAAGTCGGCGAGGTAGGCGAAGACGTCCTCGGGACTGCGATCGGTCGAGACGGTGATGATCTGTTGCGGCATGGGGACCTCCTGGGGGGTTCTCCACGATACGGAGCCGGTGCGCCAACCGATGGGGGCGGCCTGCCACCCTGAGGCGCCCATGACCGACATCGGCACCCTGCGAGAAGGACCGCTCCATGCCGCCCTCAAGGCGTGGGTGGCCGAGCCCAGCGACCGGCTCGAGGTGGCGGTCGAGGGCTTCGTGGTCGACGTGGTCCGGGACGACCTGCTCATCGAGGTGCAGACCGGCGGATTCTCGGCACTCGGTCCCAAGCTCGACACGCTGCTCGACCGCCACCGGGTCCGCATCCTCGCTCCGCTGGCGGCCCGCACGAAGGTCACGAAGGTGTCCGATGACGGTGAGGTCGTCTCCGACCGCTGGTCACCGAAGCGAGAGCCGACGATGGCGATCTTCGCCCGCCTCGTCTCCTTCCCCACGTTGCTCGCCCACCCCCACCTCGAGGTCCAGGTGGTCGGGACGACCCAACGCCAGGTACGCCGCCACCACGAGGGCAAGGCCTGGCGACGTCGCGGCTGGGTCACCGAGGAGCGCCACCTGCTCGAAGTGGTCGATGACGTGGTGCTGGGCTCCCCGGAGGATGCGCTGGCGCTGCTCCCCGACGACCTCCCGACCGAGTTCGGCACCGCCGAGTTGGCGAGTTCGGCGGGCATCCCGAGGCGCCTCGCCCAACAGGCCGTCTACTGCCTGACGGCGATGGACACCCTCACCGAGGTGGGCCGGGACGGCAACGCGAGGCGGTACGTGCGGACCCAGGGTTGAGTGGCGCGCCAGCGCGTCACCGAACCCTGGGTCCGGCTCGAGGCGACGCTCACAACCCTGGGTTGGGTGCCCTCAGATGAGGCCCAGGCCCGCCACCGTGTCGCGCTCGGCGACCAACTCGGCCACCGAGGCATCGATCCGCTCCCGGGAGAACGCCTCGATGTCCAGGCCCTGGACGATCGACCAGCGGCCACCCGAGGTCGTGCACGGGAACGAGGACACGAGGCCCTCGGGTACGTCGTAGGAGCCGTCGGAGACCACCGACATCGACACCCAGTCGCCCTCGGGGGTGCCGAGGACCCAGTCGTGCACGTGGTCGATGGCCGCATTGGCGGCCGAGGCGGCCGACGACGCCCCCCGGGCCTCGATGACCGCGGCACCCCGCTTGGCGACGGTGGGGATGAAGGTGTCGGTGATCCAGGCCTCGTCGCCCACGACCTCCCACGCCGGGCGACCGTCGATGCGGGCGCGGACGAGGTCGGGGTACTGGGTCGTCGAGTGGTTGCCCCATACGGTCATCCGCGTGATGTCGGCGACCGACGCGTCGGTCCTGGCAGCGAGTTGGGCCAGCGCCCGGTTGTGGTCCAGGCGAGTCATCGCCGTCACGTTGCGGGGATCGAGGCCCTCGGCGTTGTTGAGGGTGATGAGGGCGTTCGTGTTGGCGGGGTTGCCGACGACGAGCACCCTCACGTCGTCGGAGGCCGCCGAGGCGAGCGCCCGACCCTGCACGGTGAAGATGGCGCCGTTGGCCTCGAGCAGGTCGGCCCGCTCCATGCCGGCCTTGCGCGGCATCGCCCCGACGAGGAGGGCGTAGTCGGCGTCGCCGAACCCCACCTCCGGGTCGTCGGTCCTCACCATGCCCGCCAGTAGCGGGAAGGCGCAGTCCTCGAGCTCCATGGCGACGCCGTCGAGGGCGCCGAGGGCGGGGGTGATCTCGAGCATCTGGAGGATGACCGGCTGGTCGGGCCCCAGCATCTGGCCAGAGGCGATGCGGAAGAGGAGGCTGTAGCCGATCTGGCCGGCGGCGCCGGTGACGGCGACGCGGACGGGGGCCTTGGACATGGGGATCCCTTCTGTCGGTCGACGGGGCGAGCCTAGGGATCGGCCGGGGAGGGATCGGCCGCAGAGGCGCGCCCTGGTGGCACCGTGCACGACCTGGGTCAGGGGCGTGCCGTCGGAAGTGCTGCTGGAACCACCCGGCGACCCGGTACCCCGGGCGTCGGCGGTGAACCTCGACTCCGTCGAGTCGACATCGCTCGGGCGGCTGACCGAGCGCGTGGGAGGCTGGCCGACGCCCGGATGCGGGAGGTGTGCCCGAACGGATCACGGACCCGGCCGCCCTTCTCCCCGTAGAACTGCAGTTCGAGGGGGAAGACCTCCTCGGCACCGGTATCGGCGCCCGGTTCCAGGCCACCTCGGCGTCGTCGACGTACTGCATCAGCGCCGCCGTGGTGCCACCGAGCGTCGTGGGCGACTGGGTCGGGCCTCCCGGCCACTCGTCGGCGAGCATGATGACGGTGTCGCCGATGCGGATCCTGGCGTGACCAACGGTGCCGTCGGGACCCGTCATCCGGGGTCCCACCTCCTCGGCGCCGAAGGCCCGCTCGTAGAAGTCTTCGAGGGGACGGCAGATCCGCAGCGTCCCGGTCGGATGGGCGCGACCGCCCTACCCTGCCCCACCGATGCGCCGCGTCGCCGCCCTCACCGTCCTCGCCCTGGCCGTCGCCGCCTGCGGGTCGACCGCTCCCCCACCGACGACATCGGCTGGTCCGACCGCGACCACCCTCCCGGCGGGCGTCGAGCCGGTCGAGGTCGACCTCACCGACGACGAGCTGCTCGCCGATCTCGGCGCTCCCCGACCCGAGGGAGCCCGCTGGTTGCGACCGATCGAGGGCACCGAGTTGGTGGGCACCACCGAGACGGTCGACCCCGAGGAGTTGCGCCTGCTCGACGAAGCCATGCGGCTCCTGCCGCCCGAGCTGGGGCCGCTCCCTCGAGCAATCGTGCGCACCCCGACCCCGCCGGCGATCGGGGGCCGCACCGATCCCTCGGCGGTGGCGGTGGGCCCCGACATCTACCTCTTCGACGACACGTTCGAGCGGGACGGGCTCCCGATCGGCCCGCTCGGCCTCGCCCGGATCCTCTCCCACGAGATCGTGCACATCGCCCAGTTCGACACGCTCGAGCCGACGCACGTCGGCGAGGTGCTCGCGTTCGGCGGTTCGGTCGATCTCGCCGAGTCGACCCTGCTCGAGCCGTTCACCTCCGCCACCGGATGGGAGGTCGTCGACGAGGCGTGGGCGGCACCGCCGTCGACATCGACCGAGTACGGGGGCACGAACCCCGTGGAGGACATGGCCGAGGCGGTGTCGCTCGTGACGAGCGGCCTCGGTGACTCGGTGCCGCAGCCCCAGCGGGAGTGGGTGGAGGAGTGGCTGGGGGCCGACGCCGACACCCTCGCGGCCGGGATGCCATGGGCGCCGGCGGGCAGCGAGGAGGTGTTGTCGGCGTCGCCGCTCTACGACGAGGAGGCGGTGGCCGCAATCGAGGGGACGCTGCGGGAGTACATCGTCTACTCCACGCCCGCGGACGGACCCGACGGGGCGACGCTGGCGGCGACGACCCAGGAGCGGCTGCGGGGCCGGGGCCTGACCGGCACCATCGGCGCCGTGGACGACGAGCGGATCGCCCGCTGGTCGGGCCGGTTCGATCGGCCGGACGGCGTGGTGGTCTGGGTGGAGCTGTGGGACTTTCGCAAGGCGCCGGGCTTCACGGAGGGGCCGGACGCCCCGGTGCTGAGCTACATGTTGGTCTGGCCGTGACGGGCCGCCGGCCGTCGCCTCCGCACCTCCCTCAACCCTGGGTTCGTGAGGGCGCACTGCGCCTTCTGTGGCCCACGCTTCCCGAACTGAACCCCCTCCACAACCCTGGGTTGCAGGCGGGGTGATGGGCGG